>NZ_JBWKYI010000029.1:0-60528 GCF_059423705.1 Pedobacter sp. GW460-11-11-14-TSB4 | reverse complement strand
AGCATAGTTCACCTCTGCTTTTAAGGTTTCCTTTGTCAAATTTAATTCTTTGATAATCTTTCTCAAACCTAAGGGATTGACGCGGGTAGCTCCCGATTTTTTTCTAATCGGGACTATAAGCAAAAAGCAGGGCGAACATTAAAAAATGCTTCTGCAATTGCTTTCCAAAAAACAAAGCGAATATTTACTCAACTATTTTTCCTGGTTAGACTAACAGCAGAAACCTTTACAGCAAAAAACTTTCTTTTGTGTGAAAGACCCTGAAATAAATTCAGGGTGACGCAAAAGGGAGGTAAGCCTAACTTACGAAGTTTTCCCTACACTTGCCCCCTAAACTTCGTGAGTTTAGGCCAAATGGTATTTCAGTTCCTGATGGCTGCCCTGCTCTACCACTACGCCTTTATCCAATACAATAATTTTATCCGCATTATTCAGTGTGCTCGATCGGTGTGTAATTACAATTACGGTTTTCTGTTCAGCTTTTAAAAATTCGATCATCCGTTGCACATGTTGCTCAGAAACCGAATCGAGCGACGAGGTGGCCTCATCTAAAATCAGAATTTCCGGATCGCGGTATAAAGCCCTTGCAATGGCAATGCGCTGCCTTTGTCCGCCAGATAATGACGTTCCGTTTTCACCTAAATAGGTTTGAAAGCCTTTGGGCAAAGCCTCAATAAAGCCAATTAAACCTAGTTTAGTGGCAATATCAATAATCCTTTGCATATCGGGTTCTTCTTCGCCGATGGCAATGTTATCAATTACATTACCGGCAAATAAATCGATCTGTTGCGGCACTACCGATACCATTCTGCGAAGCGATGAATTGGTGATATATTTCAGATCATATTTTCCAATACGCACATTGCCCGCCTGTATAGGATAAATATTCTGCAGGATAGACATTAAAGTCGATTTTCCCGAGCCACTTTCGCCCACAATGGCTGTAAATTTGCCCTGTGGAATGGTTAAATTCAGGTTTTCGAAAACAGGCAGCCTTGCTCCATAGCGGAAGGAAACATTTTCGAAATGGATATCGCCAATTTTCGCGGCACTCAGCTCAATCTGGTTTTCATCACTTTCGCGTTCCAGATCCATAATTTCGAACAAACGGTCGGCCGCAATAACCGCATCCTGTACGGTTTTGTTCATCCCGATCAATGAAGAAACCGGCCCTGTAAAATAACCGATCAACGTATAAAACGATAGTAATTCTCCTGGCGTAATCGAATTGCTTAACACGTAACCTGCGCCTACCCAAAGCAATACAATGGTAATCATGCGCGAAATAAATTCGGTAGAAGTACCCGATACAACGGCATTGATATTCGATTTAAAACCTGCCTGGAGCAACTTGATAAAACGGGTTTCGGTTTTGTCGTTAGCATGATCTTCCAGCCCGAAACGTTTAATCGTACCTACTGCATTTAAGCTTTCTACCAACTGCGATTCGAGCTCGGCAGCATCTTCCATTAACCTGCGCTGCGTACGTTTGTTAAATTTATCGGTAATAAAATATATAACCAGGTACAAGGGGATAACGGTAAGCGTGATGAGTGCCAGTTTCCAGTAGTAGGTAAACATCATGATGAACGAGAAGAAAACAATAAAAATGTTGACCACAAAATTTACGCATACATCATTTAAAAACGCTCTGATTTTGACGGCGTCGTTAATCCTTGAAATAATTTCGCCCACCCGCATGGTATCAAAAAACTGCTGAGGTAAACGGAGCAGGTGTTTGTAGTAGCCTAAAATAAGCTGCGAATCGATTAACTGACCGGTTTTTAAGGTAAAAATTGTTTTTGCCGAGCCGATAAACAACTGCACCATCAGAATAACCATCATGGCAATACTCATGAGGTTGAGCAGATTATGGTTACCATCTACCAGCACAAAATCGACTAATTTCTGAACAAAAATAGAGGTGGATAAACCCAGCACAGTATAAACAATAGCACCAAATAAAACTTGCGTCAGAATGCCTTTGTGCGGTTTAATCAAACTCCAGAATCTACCTTGGATTGATTTTTTTTCATTGCCAATCTGAAAATCTTCTGATGGCAACAATAAAACTAAAGCACCAGTCCATTCCTTTTTGAATTCATCGTGCGTTTTACGGTGCACTTTCCCATCTATAGGGTCCATCACCTCTATAAACTTACTGTTTACTTTGTAAATCACTACATAATGCTGAAGGATATCATTTACAATGATATGTGCGATAGCGGGTGTAGGTATTTTAAATAAACTATCAAAAGGTGCTTTTACACCCTTCGCCTCAAATCCTAGTTTTTGGGCCGCTTCTACAAGTCCTAAAACGGTTGTACCTTTTTTATCGGTCCCGGCAAGCTGCCTGATCCGGGCAACAGCCAAATCCAGTTTATAATGAGCCGCGATTGAAGCCAGACAAGCCGCACCACAATCTGTTATATCTCGTTGCTTAACCTTTGTACTCATGGCCTTATGTTTTTTGGATTAAGTTTGGATTAACCCAATCATCTACCTTATCGTAAAGTAATTGATATAAACTCCGGTCGGTTACTTTAAAACGGGCCGTAAAATTCATTCCTTTTTTAAGGTATCCTTTGTAACCGTTTTTTAGCATCAGAAAATTTTTATCCATTAAACACTTTACTTTAAATGCCGGCTGGTTACCATTTAAAATAACAATATCATCCGAAATATCGATCACTTTACCGACGGCCAAACCCCACTGGTTATAATTATAGGCATTGATCTGAAAATGCACTTCCTGCCCTTTTCTAATCAGGCCAATATCTGAGGGATTAATGTAGCAATAAGCGGCCAATCCGGCATCAGGAGAAACTTCGCCTATTTTTTGATTGGCAAATACGTATGCGCCATTCTGCAAACCAATTAAGCTCTGTACAGAACCATCAATCGGGGCACGCAATACATATTGTTTCTTCTGTTCGTTAAGTTCTGCCTGCTGGCCGGAAAGCTGACGCAGTTCGTTGCGGTAACCATTGGCTTCGGTTTGCCACTGGGTTTTATATTTGGTACGCACCATTAAGTAAACCGATTCGGCCTGCTCGAGTTCGTATTTGTATTTTTCGTATTCTGATTGCGTTAACACTTTATTTTGATAAAGTTTGCTGTAACGCGCAAAGGTGCTGGTAGCCTGTCTTTTTGCAATACCGGCATTTTTTAATTCTTGCACATACTGCTGCCAGGATGCTACATATTGCCCGGTTTGCAGGCTTGATGAACCGCCATTAAATGACAGCAACGTATGGATATCCTCTAAAAATTGAGTGATCTGGTTTTTACGCGTTTCTACCAGCGCATCTTGCTGTTTGGGTAAACCGGCATCAATGGCCAGTAGCGTATCACCTTGTTTAAGTCTTTTATTATCCGAAAGTCTGTACTGTATCAACCGGCCATTAACCGGCACAATAAGTTCGGTTTTTTCGATGGTCGATTGTAAAATGCCTGTACCATTTATACTAATGGGTATTTTAATAAAGGGAAGGGCAATCAAAACAATTAAAATGGCTGCCACGGCAACAATATAAATTAACTGGCTTGATTTACTAATTCTGGAACGGTAAACGAGAGCGGTATTTGAAATTCTTTCAGTCGAGTAGCTGGTTATCGCCATAGTGTTGAAATCGTAAAGCATCCGCTATCCCGGAACCGGGACAGCGGATACAATAAATTGCTTATAGACTCCAAACAAGTTTCAAAACATTGGTTACTGTTTTGTTTAAAAATGCTGAAGTGTCTGCGCCAACTGCATTTAAAGTTCCTGAAAGAGAAGCTAAAAGTTCGTTTAATGTATTGTTAACAATACCACCACCTTCAACTTGTGACATTTCAGTTGTGTTCATTTCTTTAACACCAAGATTTTTTAATTCTAAACTTTTCATACTAGATTTTTTTGAGTTTTAAGATCCCTACTCTTTTGAAGGCTTTTCGGGATGCGCCTGATGCTTGGCCAAACACTTCAACGAATGTAATAATATTAGCTATACAGATGTAGTATTAAACACCTAACACAAACCTAACATTTCTATAATACAGTTTAATAAAACGGCCTCAGCTCATTAAAAACGCAATATTTATTGATTAATCACCGTGGCATTTATCATATTCAATTTATTCATTAACCTTAAACCGTTTTATATTCTTTTTATTCGCTGTATGAAGGGCTGGGATCTTAAAAAAACCAATGGTCTAGATGCCGTTCATTTCCATAAACGCAGTCTCTTTTTCTGCAATATGATCATCATCAATGGCATACGATTTAATATTGGCAATTTTCATTTCATCAATTACATCTACAAAATTCTGAAACCTGGCCGTTTTACTAGGTTTTATAATGACGATCATATATTTGGCCGGGTTATGCTGATGGGTTTCAGCAACCAGCTTCTCATTTGCGATGATCTCTTTTTGAATGTTGGCTACCGCAGTAACCTTCATATTTGCCTTTTCTATTGTGCCCATGTAGCAAACAGCCTTGTTGTTTTTGCCGAGCAGGATGGTCATGGTGCGCGATTCGGGATACGGTTCAATATGTGCGCCGTCGTCTTTAATGGGTTTAGCGATATCTGCCGCGTTTAAAGAGCCCAATGAAGTGGTGAGCATAAAAAAAGTAGTTAATAAAAACATCAGATCGACCATTGCGGTAAGGTCTACCCTTGGTGTTGGTTTTTTGTTTCTTCCTTTTACGGCCTTGCCGTTTTGAGATTCGTTTAGAGTTGCCATAATAATTTAGGTTTTTAAATGATGATGACAAGCCCGATCAAATTGCATAAAAAAAGCGGTTAAAAATTTAACCGCTTTTTTATAGTTCTGATGTCACACTGAGCTTGTCGAAGTGCATTTTTTTCATTAACAAAGAGTCTTCGACAGGCTCAGACTGACAGGTTTAGTATTTAAATATCGCTAATAAGTACTTTATTTCACCGCTTCAATTACCCCGCAACCTACCCGTGGCCCTGAGTTACCAGTTGGTTGTGTCGTATAATCGTCGGTACCGCCATGTACAATAATGCCACGGCCAATGATATTTTTGATATCTCCATCCTTCACACTCCATCTATCGGTAGTCACCGAAAGCGTAGCATGGCCTTTATTATCTAACATGATGTTGCCAATATCTCCGCTATGATAAGCAGCAGATCCCCATTTGCCATGGGCTTCTTTGGTAGGATTCCAATGCCCGTGTGTATTTTCGCCCATATTGCCGCAATCGCCATGTTCGTGAAAGTGAACGGCAACATTACTATCTGCACGTGCGGCAAAATTCATCTCGATATCCATCTTAATTTTTCCATCACTCAATTCGTAAAACTTTGCTGTTCCAATGGTTTTTGTGTTATCAGCAGTTTCTGTTAATGTGGCCCGGGCAATTTCTTTGTCGGTTTTAGCACAAGCACTAATCAGTGCTACGCCTGCTATAGCTAAGCTTAAAAGGTAGTTTTTCATTTTATAAAAATTTAGTTTGTATAAGAAACAGATTGACAATCATTTAGTTTGCTTAAAAAGAAGGATGGCCAAAACCATTTCGAATGCCACTTGTTTAATAAATAAGTAAAATCGTATAACTATGGAACAGCCAATTGCAATGAACACTTTGAGTCAAATTTTGGAGAAATTGAGGCTGAAAGGAAAAGATAACGAATTAAAAATATCCGACCACGGTAAAATGCAGAGTAAATCACTCGGCAAAATTTATAAACCTGAAGATTTAACCATTGTAAAAACTTATCGCTTTGAAGGAGATTCAGATCCGGCCGATAATTCTGTGTTATATCTTGTAGAAGACCAGGATAAAAATATCGGGTACATATTAGACGCTTACGGCATCTACTCTGATAATGAAGGCCCGGCATTTGATGATTTCTTAAAGAAAATTCCTACCGAAAACAGAGACGAACAGGAACTGTTTTGTTAATAACCTAAAATCTGATTGAAAAGGGAGAATTAGCGTAATCTGATTCTCCCTTTTTTTATTTTAAAAGATTAGCAGGGTATAATTCCGTAATTTTGCGCCTCATTTACGAGCACCAAATGAAAAGCAAAATCAATATTCCACCCATACCAGCTGTTTTACTCTCTATTATTAGTGTACAGTGTGGGGCGGCAATTGCAAAAGGGCTTTTCCCACAAATTGGTGCTGCTGCTACAGCTTCGTTACGGATTGGTTTATCTGCAGTGATTTTATTAATTGCCTTTAGGCCAAACCTGTTTAAACTAAACGCCAAGCAATGGAAATATGTTGTGCTGTATGGGGTTTGTTTAGGGGTAATGAATATGGTATTCTATATGGCTATAGCAAGAATTCCGATTGGCTTAGGCGTAACATTAGAATTTGTTGGCCCTTTAGGGCTGGCCATTTTTGGCTCTAAAAAACCGGTAGATTTTCTTTGGGTAATACTGGCCGCAGCCGGCATTGCGCTAATTGCCCCATGGACAAGTACAGGATTAAACGTTGCGGGTGTGTTACTGGCACTTTTAGCTGGCATTTTTTGGGCAGCCTATATCATATTGGGCGGCAGGATCTCAAAAATAATGAAAGGTGGCGATGCTGTGGCCATTGGAATGTTATTCGCTACCCTGGTCATTTTGCCATTTGGCATTTTTGGTGGTGGTTTAAGCGTTTTAAATCCGCAGTTATTGGGTTTAGGAGCAGCGCTTGCGCTACTATCAAGCGCTATCCCGTTTACCCTCGAAATGAGAGCCCTTAAGCAGCTTCCTGCTCGGACTTTCAGTATTTTAATGAGCCTCGAACCTGCCATGGCTTCCTTAGCTGCACTCGTTTTTTTACAAGAATACCTCACTCTAAAAGAGTGTTTTGCAGTGGCTTTTGTTGTCATTGCTTCTGCAGGTTCTTCGTTAACAGCCAGGCGTGCAAAACTATAATTAAGCCAGTTTGGCTGTTTTATAAATTACAATTTCAGCTGTCAACTGATCAGCTTGTGCCACAAAGGCTAAAATATAAGGCTGCTCATTGTGCAGATCTAAACTGGCCTGATCTTTCCATTCCTCCTGAAAAATAAAAGTACCATCGCCTGCAGCTTCGTGCAGATCATACTGAATGCAGGCTTCTTCCTTACGCGAATTGGCTACCATATCCAATAACACAGCCCTTAGTGCGGCTATGGTTTCTTTTTTACTCTTAACTATTGCTGTTAGATAAATGCTCATATACTTCAGTATTTAAAAAATTTTGGGTCAAATGTTCCTGGTGCAATGTAAGTGCGCTCCTCATATCGGCGTTCTTTTCTACATCGTGAAAATGGATGCCATCTATCCTTTCCATTCCGGTAAAAGCATTCATTCTGTGGAAACCAAACAATACGCCATCATCTACACTGGTTTCCATAAAAAACTCTTCAGGTAAGGTAAATGCTTCTTTTGGCGCGTTCCACGATGAGGTGACCATATACTTACGGCCATGTAACATTCCGCCAGTACCATAGTTTCTTGTCGGATTATCGGCTTTACGGCCATCACTGATATAGATTCCTTTTTTATGTCCTTCGGTAAATACCACATCAATGTATTTTTTAAATTCATGCGGCAACTGAAACCACCAAATGGGCGTGTGATAAATTACAACATCTGCCCAGACATATTTTTCTACTTCTGCTTGCGGATCGTAATCGTGATTGATATTGGTTGTTTTGACTTCAAAACCAGGTAATGAGGAAAAGAAATCGGCTGTTGCATCCGCTATTGTTTCGTTAAATCTTCCTCCGGAGTGACCAAACTTTTGTCCTCCATTAATGATGAATATTTTTGTCATTTCGTTTTTCTATTTTGATAAGACAAAATTACTGCGCTTGAACCTATTATTAAAACAAGTTAATTCATAGCTTTGTATCAGAATTATAATACTAAAAGAATGGTTAATTTAGAATGGTATCGAAGTTTTAAGGCGATTTATAAAACCGGAACCTTAACCGGTGCAGCAGAAAATCTGTTTATTTCGCAGCCTGGGGTAAGTTTACATTTAAGTTCTTTAGAAAGTTATGTCGGCTACAAACTCTTCGAGCGTACGGGCAGGAAAATGATTCCTACCGAAAAAGGGAAAGTGTTATACAATTTTATTGTAGAGCCGCTTGGAAAACTGGAAGATGCCGAAAAACATTTTCAAAAAAGCACGGAGAAACACACCCCAACCATCAGCGTGGGTATGTGTTTTGAGACTTTTCAGATTACGCTCGAACAATATATTTCTACACTTCCTTTTAATGTAATTATCCGTTTTGGCGAATACCCTGAAATGCTCGATCAATTGGATAAAGGTATTTTAGACCTCATTATTACCCCACAAAAAGGCAATTCGCCTAATGTAGAGCATGAGGCTTTTTCTTCCGAGACCATCGTGTTGGTAGGCGGAATAGAAACAGATGGGCAAACTTTTGATTCGTTGGTTAAAAAGAAAGATTTAGCCGGCATGGAAACCTGGTTAAAACAGCAAAAATGGTATGGAACTGCCGGCGATATGGAGCATCTTTTACGTTTCTGGCAGCTTAACTTTGGCAAACATGCCGATTTCCGCCCCAATTATATCGTGCCTAACCTCAATTCGATTGTACGCTGCTTATCTGGCGGAAAAGGCCTGGCTATTATCCCCGATTTTCTTTGCAAAAAAGAAGTTGAAGAAGGAAAGGTAAAGGTAATTTGGGAAGGCACGTCAAAACTCACCAACACTTTATATTTTGGTTGTAGAAAAAATACCCAATATGCATCAGAAATTCATATAATTAAAAACCTTTTTAAGGAGGTTATGGTTAGTATATAGTTTATATCAAAAATGATCATGTTTAGATACATGATTTAAATTTATCTTGAAAATTAGTTAAAATATTTATTTTAGAATCATTCCTTAAACCGCAACATGAGTCAATCAAGCCCTTTTTTAAGCCATGAGCAATTATTGGAAGTTTTTAATTTAACACATACGGCCACTGCCGTACATATTGGCGAAACGGCTATAATTCAGACGGCAAACGATGCCATGCTGAGAATTTGGGGAAAAGACAGAAGCGTGATCGGAAAATCACTCGAAGATGCCTTGCCTGAATTAAAAGGTCAGCCTTTTATCGATATGTTCCGCAAAGTATGGCTGGAAGGGTTGGTCATTTCAGGCAAGGATACTGCTGCTGATATCATCATTGATGGTAAATTGCAAACTTTCTATTTTGATTTTGAGTATAGGGCCATCAAGGATGATCAGGGAAAAACAATCTGTATTTTACATACCGCAATCGATGTAAGCGAAAGGGTACTGCGGCGCGAAGCTGTAGAACGGGCGCTTGAAAAAGAAGAAGCGCTACAACGCGAACAAACTTTAAATGAAGAATTGGCGGCAACAGTAGAAGAACTGGCCTCAACCAATGAGGAGCTTGTTGCCACAAATGAAGAACTACACGAAACACAAGAAACACTACACGTTTTAAACAACGAGCTGGAATTAAGGGTTGTTGAACGTTTTAATCAACTTTCGGAAAGCGAAAAACGGTTCAAAACCATGGCCGAGGGTACCGACATTTTTATTGCTGTTGGGGATGAAAGTGGAAAAGCCATATATTTTAATAAACCGTGGGTAAAACTTACAGGCCGGTCAATGAAAGACCTGCTCGACTTTGGCTGGGCAGATTTGATTCATCCTGAAGACCGGGATAGGTATGTCAATATTTACCTTTCGGCCCTTGCCGAAAAAAAACCTTTTGCCGGCGAATTTAGAATACTGACCAAAAAAGGTGATTACAGGTGGTTGCTTGCCAGTGGTCCCCCACGTTTTCATGCCGATGGCTCGTTTGCCGGTTACATTAGTTCTTGTATTGACATTACGGAGCGGAAATTAATTGAAATAGAGCGATTGAACCTGAACAAACTGATCGAGGCAAGTTCAGAATTTATTGGCATTGCCGAGTTGGATATGTCAATCCAATACCTAAATCCCGCCGCACTAAAAAAACTAGGCTGGCTTAACATCTCAAACAGAACAATCCTGGATTGTGTTTTTCCTGAAGACCGATTGCTGGCGGAGCAGATTATACCAGGCATTTTGAAGAATAATACTTTCAGACAGGAGATTCGGTTCTGGAATGAAAAAACAGGAAAGCCCTTTTGGATTGAATGGAATGGCTTTGCTATTCGAAATGAAGAAACCGATGAAGTAATTGCCATTGCGACGGTAAGTCCTGATATTACAGAACGAAAACTTTATCAGGAAGAATTACAAGGTATCAACATGGAAATGGCAGCAGCAAACGAAGAGCTGGCCACTACAAATGAAGAGCTTGCTCAAACGCATGATGATCTTATTCAATATACCAACAGACTATCAGACAGTGAAGAAAAACTCAGACAAGCGATAGAAACCGGTAGAATGGGCACATGGAGCATTAATCCGAAAACGCTCGAAGTTACCATGTCTGGCTTTGTTAAGGAGTTACTGGGACTGCCATTGGATCAACCTGCAGAAATGGATATGATTATGAAGGCGGTGAATCCGGATTACCATGATATGCTTTTTTCGGCGCTTGATAATGCCATCAAAAACCATTTACCCAGCGATACGGAATATCCCATTAACAATTTAATCGATGGCGAGGAAAAATGGGTGAGGGCAACCGGACGTGTATTTTTAGATCAGCACGGAAATGCAACAGAATACTCTGGTCTTTTTATTGATATTACTGAACAAAAATTAGATGAGCTTCGAAAAAACGACTTCATCGGAATGGTCAGTCACGAGTTAAAAACACCACTCACCGCGATCAATGGTTTTGTACAGGTTTTGCAGCGTAAGGCTAAAAAAGACGAAGATAATTATTCCGTTATCGCTTTAGATAAAGCGCATAATCAGATCAGAAAAATGACCACAATGATTAATGGGTTCTTAAATGTATCCCGTTTAGAGTCGGGGAAACTGCTGATCGAAAAAACAAACTTCAACCTGGATGAACTGCTGAAAGAAACCATCGAAGAAACTTATGTCTCACAATCGTCGCATCAAATTATATTAAACCCCACATGCGAGGTTAACATTAATGCCGACCGGAATAAAATCGGCAATGTCATTTCGAACCTGATTAGCAATGGCCTAAAATATTCAGACAATGGTACACGTATCGAGGTTACCTGCAAATTGTATGATACTGAAGTTGAAATTCAGATTAAAGATGAAGGAATAGGCATAAAACCTGGCGATATTGATAAACTTTTCGAACGTTATTACCGCGTGCAGGGCAATCATACCATTTCGGGCTTTGGCATCGGGCTTTATTTAAGTGCCGAAATTATTGAAAGGCATGGTGGCCGGATTTGGGCGGAAAGTGAAGAAGGCAAAGGTTCTGTTTTTCATTTTACTTTACCATTGAGCTAATCGTTTGCATTTTAACCGCAAAGTGGGCTAAGATTTGTAATGCATCGTCATTCCCGCGCAGGCGGGAATCTTAAAGCGCATTGCATGACGATTATCTTCGATGAATCGTGATTCCCAATCAAGGTAAAAAACTTAGTCAATCTCTAATCCATCCAATACCTCATCATCAACCAAATTTGGCAACGTAATTTTTAAAGTACCAGTCCGTTCCATTTCGCGTTCGATGGCAAAACGGGCTTCTTTGTTACGCGCCCAGCTTCTTCTGGCAATTCCATTATTTACATCATAAAAGAGCATATTTTGTAGTTTTTCAGCAGCTTGTTCAGTTCCATCCAATACCATTCCGAAACCACCATTTATCACTTCTCCCCAGCCAACACCGCCGCCATTATGTATCGAAACCCATGTGGCACCCCTAAAACTATCGCCAATTACATTGTGGATAGCCATATCGGCAGTAAATCTGCTTCCATCGTAAATATTGCTCGTTTCTCTGAAAGGAGAATCTGTTCCGCTTACATCATGATGGTCTCTGCCCAGAATAACCGGCGCCGATAATTCGCCTGTTTTGATGGCCTGATTGAAACGTAAGGCAATTTTTGCCCTTCCTTCTGCATCAGCATATAAAATCCGGGCTTTTGAGCCGACCACCAGTTTATTCTCTTTTGCCGCACTGATCCAGTTGATATTATCCTGCAATTGTTGTTGTATTTCTGCCGGGGCACTCAGTTTAATCTCTTCCATTACTTCTTTAGCCATTTGATCGGTTAAATCGAGATCATTTTCGTTACCTGAGGCACAAACCCACCTAAACGGACCAAAACCGTAATCAAAACACAATGGACCCAAAATATCCTCGACGTAAGATGGGTATTTAAAATCTATCCCGTTAGGCGACATTACATCTGCACCTGCCCTACTGCATTCCAGCAAAAAAGCATTTCCATAATCGAAAAAATAAGTTCCCTTGCCGGTATGTTTATTAATGCTTGCGGCTTGCCTTTTTAACGAATCCTGAACATAAACTTTAAACTGGCCAGGTGCACCGGCCATCATTTCGTTTGCTTCAGCGAAACTTAAACCAACCGGGTAATAACCACCTGAATATGGATTGTGTAGCGAAGTTTGATCAGAGCCAATGGCCACTTCAATATTTTCCTGATCAAACCGTTCCCAAACATCAACTATATTACCGATGTAAGCCAGCGATACCGTTTCTTTTTCTTTTTGGGCAACGATCACACGGTTAATCAGTTCATCTAAATTATCAATCAGCTCATCTACCCAACCCTGTTGTTGTCTTTTAGTTGCAGCTTTTGGATTTACCTCAGCACACACCGTAATACAACCCACAATATTGCCCGCCTTGGTTTGCGCGCCGCTCATGCCACCTAATCCTGCAGTAAGAAAAATTTTGCCTGCAGTATCCTTTCCATAAAAACCCTTTTTGCGAAAAGCATTCATTAAGGTAATGGCTGTGCCATGAACAATGCCCTGAGGCCCGATGTACATGTACGAACCCGCCGTCATCTGCCCATATTGGGTTACACCTAAAGCGTTAAACTTTTCCAGGTCTTCAGGCGAAGAATAATTTGGCACCATCATGCCATTGGTTACCACTACCCGAGGCGCAGCGGTATTTGATGGAAATAATCCCTGCGGATGCCCGCTATAAATATTCAGCGTTTGCTGATCGGTCATTGTAGCAAGGTATTGCATGGTTAAAAGATACTGTGCCCAATTCTGGAATACACTTCCATTTCCCCCATAAGTAATCAGTTCTTCAGGATGCTGCGCTATTGCCGGATCTAAATTATTCTGAATCATGAGCATAATTGCCGCAGCATGAACGGTAAGACATGGATATGCAGCGATGTCTCTTGCATAAATGGCATAATCGGGCATAAAACGGTACATATAAATGTGTCCGTAGTTTTCCAGTTCAGTTAAAAATTCCTGTGCAAGTTCCTGGTGCCACGCTTTTGGGAAATAACGCAAAGCATTTTTAACAGCCAGTTTTTTTTCGTCAGCTGTTAAAACATCCTTTCTTACGGGTGCGTGGCTTAATTCTGTATTTCTGGGTTTTTTTGCAGGTAATGTTGAAGGAATACCTGCCAATAGCTGTGCTTTAAAATCCATGTTTTGCAATTTTAAATTCTAAGTTAATGTTGATTCTGCCTCAGCTGCAACGGCTACAATTTTACCTTGCTGTACCATTTGAATGGCATTCTCCATCCTGTCGTACATAATCTGATCTTCTTCAAAATGATCAATTTCAGTCCGAACAAAATCGTGTACAGCAGCCAATATTTTTCCGGGTTTTAACGGATGATGATAATCAACAGCCTGCGCTGCGCAGAATAGTTCAATACCTAAAATTTTCTCTACGTTTTCGATCACCTGCAGGGCTTTACGTCCGCTGATCGAGCCCATGCTCACATGATCTTCCTGACCTAAAGAAGTTGGGATACTATCGGCACTGGCCGGGAAACAAAGTCCTTTATTTTCGCTGGCCAAAGCTGCCGAAGTGTATTGTACAATCATAAATCCTGAATTTAATCCCGTTTCTTTCATCAGCAGTTTCGGCACGCCAGGAGTATTTCCTTCCAGTGAAAGATAAATCCGTCTATCGCTGATATTCCCGATTTCCGAAGCAGCTAAACAGGCATAATCGAGCGGTAAAGCCAATGGCTGACCATGAAAATTACCCCCGCTAATGGTTAAATCATCATTAAATATGACCGGGTTATCGGTTACTGAATTCAGTTCAATTTCTAAAGCTTCCTTTAAATGTAACCATGCGGTTCTGGAAGCACCATGTACCTGCGGAATACACCTTAACGAATAGGGATCCTGTACTTTGGCGCAATCGGCATGCGATTTCATAATTTCAGAACCTTGTAACAGCTTACGCACCTGCTCTGCAACCGCAATATTTGCCGGATAAGGCCTCAACTGGTGAAGCTGTGCATGAAAGGGCTTTTCAGATCCTTGTAGGCCCTCAATCATCATTGCCGCAATGATATCGGCAGAATCCAATACATTTTCCAACCTTTGCACCACTTTAACGGCGTGTGCAGCGATAAACTGCGTGCCGTTAATTAGAGCCAGGCCTTCTTTCGGTCCCAATTGCAGTGGACTCATCTGGTATTCTTGTAAAAGTTGAGCTGTAGCAATAATTTCGCCTTTGTAATGAAGCTTTCCTAAGCCAATTAAAGGCAAAAAGAGATGAGATAAAGGGGCAAGATCGCCTGAAGCACCAACAGAACCTTGTTTGGGTACTACCGGTGTGGCACCTATTTCTAAAAACCAGATCATTCGATCGAGTGTTTCGATTTTAATACCTGAATATCCCTGCGCTAAAGCCTGCAGTTTTAAAACCAGCATCAGTTTTGATATTTCGCTATCTATCGGCTCACCTACACCAACAGCATGGCTTTTCAGAATATTTTCTTGTAATTTACGGGTATCAATCGCCGAAATCATGGACGTGCATAGTGGTCCGAAACCAGTATTGATGCCATAAACGGCTTTACCGGAAACCGCTATACGTTCAACCACCTGGCTACTTTCCAGCACTTTATCGCGGGTACTTTGACTCAATACACCTTTTATTTGGCCATTACTGATGGCTAAAGCCAGTTTAGCGGTTAAATGATCTGTTCCGTAATTAAAAATCTGTTGCTCGCTCATGTTAGAAAGGTTTTACACAAAAATAAGCCCTATATTTGATACCTATAAATACCAATTACATCATCATGTAATAACCATGAGTTATCAGATAGAGCTTAGACACTTAAAATATTTTCAGGTTTTGGCCGAGGAACTGAAGTTTAGAAAAGCCGCAGACCGCCTTTTTATTTCCCAGCCTGGCCTAAGCCGGCAGATTAAACAGATGGAGGAAATTTTTAATGCACCACTGTTCGATCGCAACAAGAAAAAGGTGGAACTTACCGCGGCAGGCCTATACCTTAAAGATGAGGTAGATTTTCTGTTTAGCCATATCGAGAACATCAAAAAACAATTAAGCAATATTACCGAAGGAAAACAGGGCGAACTCCGCATTGGTTTTTTAGGTTCAGCGGCGCAAAAAATCGTACCCGAAGTTATTTTTAAACTTAACAAAGATTTTCCGGAGATCAGAACCAATCTGGATGAAATGCCCAATAAGCTACAGATCGAACTACTGGAAAAAGATATGCTTGATGTGGGTTTTGTGCGAATGCAACAGTTTAAACCGGGTATCTCTAAACGCATGATTCACCAGGACACTTTTTCATTGGTATTGCCTAAAAACCACCCCATGAAAAAGGCCAATTTTGAAGCAGTAAAAAAATTAGGCGAAGAACCTTTTATCTTTTTCTCGAGTGATGACAGTCCCTTTTATTATGACCTGATGATGAGTATTTGCGAGGACCATGGTTTTAAACCCAAAACTTATCATAAATCGGTTAATGCGCTCACCATTTACAAGCTGGTAGAAGAAGGTTTGGGCATCGCTATTGTGCCCACCGCCTTGCAATACGGTTATCAGGAAAACGTAAAGTTTGTAGAGCTTACGCATATTCCGCAAAGAACCGAGCTCTACATGATCTGGAAAGAGTCTAACCGAAACCCCGCCCTAAAAAATGTAATTAAACTATTGTTGCAGGATAAGGTTTAGCTAACACCCATATTTTGGCAATAATAATGAAGGTCTCGACATCATAATTGGGGTCTAGTATAAAAAAAACACTAAATCCTTATTTTGTTGAATGGCCTTGTCGAATGCGAATCTAAAATCTTCTTTTTCACTTTCCAGGTATTCCTGATCAATATTTTCACGCTTCGGCCCAGATAGGAATCTGTAACTTTCATTTAACAATTCTGATGTAGAAATACTGTAGATCTCTGGAAAATCTTCTGGTGTTGGAATCGGGACAAATATTTTATACGTTTCTTTATTTAATGACCAATAATAAGCAGTGGAAAAATCACCACTAGGCGGTGAAATTAGTTCACCATAGTATTCACAAATTTTTTCGTAGACATAGCCATACATAAAAGCTAAATCAGGGAACCTAACCTCTCCATTAATAAAATCTCTCAGAATTTCCTTGGCATTTTTCCGGGAGTCGATTTCATCTTCGAAATCGTTGTCTAAGCCATTCAGTTCTTCAGAAAGCGCTCGTGAAAGTTTCTCAAAAGATGCCTGATTTTTACTGGCATAGAGCTCTTTTATTTTAATGGCCTCACAGAGATAACATTGAACCGAATAACTCATAGTTTTTATTTTTATCTTAATCTGCCTTTTCTTTCGAAATCAGATATTGAAACACCTGATCTTTAGATAAATCCCATTCTGGTTTTTCAGCAGGAATTTCAGCGAGAGGAGTTTCTAAAAGCGGGTGCGACACTTTTGGCATAGCTAATCCGTTTTGTTCTCTCAATACCTGAATTAGTCTGATTTCATAGGGAATGAGATCTAATGATAATATTTCACTAAACTTATCTTTTAGATCTAAAGCACTGTAGATGTGCATATCACAGATATCAAAAATTATAGTGGCTAACACTTCCAGATTTTCTGTGTTCCAATGATCTAGAAACTTTTTGTAGACATGTTCTTTGGGAAGCGTATCATAAAAATCCTGGTTGATGCTTTTGGTTGAGTATAGATCAAAAAGTGTGGCCACAAACAAATGATGGGTTTCATCATGCGTATAACTTTTTTTATCTTGATTAAATAAAAGCTGGAAATAATCTCTTGATAACTGAGCCAGTTTTTCCATTTTCCATATTGTAGCCAGGGCAATAATACAGCCAACCGATCTAGAGCTTACTTCTTTGTAATTGAAAAGCTTATACAGGATATGATCTTGCCACAATAAATATCTGGTAATGTATTTCCAGCCATCCTTATCTCCATTTAAGATTAGATGTTTGGGATAATCGCCAGCATGTACACCTAATCCCATGGTGAGATTTGATGCTAATCTATCAAACGCTTTATCCTTAACGTCTTCATCAATATACCTGATTATATCATCAAAAACTTTTTTTAAAGAGGCCTCCGTAAACGCTTCAGTTTTTAAATCTTTAATTTGTTTTTTAAATTTTTGAATTAGCTTTTCGTGGCCCATTATTATTTCTGTTTCCAGTTCTTAGGATATCAATGTTATGCTCAATATAAAATTCTTCTGATGCTGTGTATCCCTTTTGCTCTGAGAAATCTGATGCTGTATCTGAAATGGTTGCTAATAGAAAATGTATCTTTTTATTTTCCAATATAATTGAATCTGTAATTTCTCTCCCCAAGGAAATGGGCGGGTAAATATGTGGGAGTTTGATTTCTGGAATATACTCATTTAGTATATTTTTAAAACCGTTCTTGGTTCAGCAGGCCAATGATTTTTTGTAACATAAAAACCGGTAGTCGATAATATATCCCCCCATTTATCTAGCCTACCATCTCCTAACATCAGAATCTCAACACGGATATCTTTAACAGAATTATCTCGCATCTCAATTTCATGGTTACCCCTTTTTACTTTTTCAATTGAGGCTTATCCTCCCCTTGTATAACAAATAATGTCTAATAAAATCGTTTGGAAGCTCGTAATTAATTAAATTCTCAAAACTTAAATCCCAGCTTCTGTTTGTTCAAATACCATTTTAATACGCTCAGTGCTATAATCCTCTTCGTTTCATATTAAATATCAAATAATGTATTAAAAGATTATGCAAATTGCCAATTAAGGCTTTTACTTATTTAGATTTTTAATTGTGTTTTTGAGTACAGTAGATATAAAATTACCCTTTTTTCTTCCTATTGATGCGGTAATAAGTGTATGTGGAGATACCGGAACTGACATCTGATCATTCGTGATTATGGGTAGCCTATAATATGCATTTTTTTCATTTTCTAAGTCAATATCCCACTTAGCATTCAGATTTTCCCTAAAAATCCCGCCCACATAACTTACAATCAAATCCAACAAATGTTTATTGTCCTCCTTTAATAAGTCTTCTTTCTTTTCGAAACTATTAAGTAACCAAGCTTCAATATCATCAAGAGCTTCTATAGAGTAATCAAGTTTAACACCTGTCTTATCAAAAAATAAGGTCTTAAATTCTTGTTGTTTATCTGGAAGGGAAAACAACCATTCTTCAAAATCATCTCTAGTTAGCTTAAGTCTTTGTTCACTCATTTGTTTATTATTTATGGTTTTTGTGTTACAGTTATTCCGGCTTCACGCAAATCGTCTAATAGTGGCTGGCTTGCCCCTCCCTCTATTCTCCATTCAATATCCCACCCTTGTTCCACAAGCTTTTTATCACGTGCTATTTCTGATCGAATTTCCTCAGTTCTTGAGAAATAATTTCCAGATTTTACTTCCACACCTCTCATGTCATCTACATCAGCAATATCCAATCTTCTTGCCTGGCCATCAACATCAACCGTTACCTCCCTTTTTCCCCAACCAAGTTCTTGATGATATGCATCTGCTGCCGCGTTTCCTTTTTTAGCATTTAATAAATTGGCATCGTAAGTTTTACTCCAACGATCATAATCCCATTTACCACCATTTTGCTGATATTCTTCCCATCTCGCCAGTTTATGCTCTGGCGTACCGGGTTCAAGCCCCTTATACCCATTATGCACCAGCACCCCAGCTTCTGTAACAAAATAATTTTCATTATCCTGCACATCAAAATTGTATACAACAGCACTTTTGCTGATGAAACCGATATTTTTGACTGCAATTTTCTCACCATCAACCAGTTCCAACTCATCCAGAACAGAAATAGATTGGATTTCTTTCCATTCCTCATTTACAAGGAAACGATGCTCTGGGGTTACCTCAAATATAGTTCCATTTTGCAGTTCAACAACCATCATGGTTAATGTGGTACGGCGATGTGTTTGTGTAATAGGCTTTAATTCTCTTTGTCCACTTTTTTCACTTACCGTCCACACTAAAGTACCTACCACAATATCTTCAATATACATTAAGCCGTTGCCGGTATGCACGGTTGTACCTGCCGGGAAACAAACCAGCGAAGCTCCTTTTGCAGCAAAAACTGCTAAAATAAGTTCCTGCCCACTGGCCAGCAACTTATCGGTAACACTCATTTCTTCGTTAGTCCAAATGTCGTACTGCCCTTTGTAGGCTCCAAACATTCCTAAACCCCGCATAGCTCTGCAAAACCAGCTCATTTTACCAAATAACGAGGCAGGGTTAAACATGGCACCCATTTCTGTACGGGCAACAGCAAGAAACTCTGCCCCCGCTGCTTTTATTCCCTGCGAGCCCAATGTACCGGCCATACTACCCATACCGCGGCCTGCCAAAAAGCCAAAGGCAAAGTTTGCTATGTGCCCAACATTATTCATGGTGGTACTCATCATGGCTTCCCAAAACGTTTCCTTAATATCGATCAGTGCACCTTCTGGCGGGCAGCTTAACTGGCTTTGGCCAACAACCAAACCTTCATTTTTATGAATGATGAGATTTGGAGAAGAATTTACCCAAATTCTGGCTGCAGCGTTGGTTTTACACTTCATATATCCTGCCCCAATAGCGAGCAATAAAGCACCACCAATAATTAAAGCTAATGCCCATCCAGCAACCGGTACGGCCAACAAGGCCAGAGCCGCCACTAATAGGCCTGCTATAGCACCTGCCATAAATGCCATACTGCCCAAACATATAAAAACATTGGCCTTCATGGTATCTGCTGTTGTAGCTACCTTATTGCCGCTAAAGGTTACCTGATCCTGACTGGTAACCTTCATTTGTTTAAACATAGCGCCCTTGGGACAAACCAGGTAATGCTTTTCAGTTAGCCATTGTAAATCTTCATCAGCCATAAACTAAATGCTATTCAGATTTAAATATAAATCTGATTTATAATCATTATTTATCTGTTCAAACACTTTCATCTCAGCATTTTGCAAGATACCAGATACATTATAAGTAAATGATGCCTGTGTGTAGTGCTTAATATCAAAGTCTTTTTGCCCGGTAACCTTTGCTATCATCTGTGTATCTATCTTACCCCTATCATCTAATGTAGCTTCGGCATTGATCACATAACCATTTTCAATCACTTCTGAAGAAAAAGTTTGGTTTACCGGAATTAAAAAACCTATCCCCATCCGGTCTCTAACACTTCTTTTTTTTTGATACTCAACGCCATCAGCAGTATAGTTGAAAGCATATAAAAATAAATGCATAAAATGAGTATTTTCTAAATTTTCTAATAGCTCTGGCGGATTTGATAGTTCTCTTTCTTTATGTCTGATAATCTCAAATGCTGCAATAGGGTTAGTTTGCATTAATTCCTTTTTAAGCTTATCCCATTTTGATTTAATCTCAGGGAGATTTAACAATCCTTTTATATTTCCATCACTATTTATGCAAACCTGTTGACTACTGTAGATATAGGCGAGCTTATTTACATATTCTATCAGCTGAAACGTGTTTGGATCATAATACTCGGTTAACTCAACTTCTTTTTCTTCTATTAAATAATCTTGTAGCTCTGGTTTAATGGAATTCTGCCCAAAATATGATAATATATACTTTCCTATGGTAGAAAAACTATCCATCATGGTTAGCATTTTAACGTTTCCCTTAACCTGTAATTGATAATTTTTCTCAAATACTTTCTCCATATTAAGAATTTATTTTAACCGGTGAACCATCGATAACGGTTTTACTCCCTACAATATTCACATCTTTTCCGTTTAAACTCGCGGCGCTTTCTCCATTTAGCGAAAGTTCGTTTTTAGAGACAATAGATAATTTCGTTTCGAACTCCATGCTTCCGTTTTTACTTGGTGCGCCATCTCCAGTTAACTTAAAATCATCTGCTGCACGGATTTCTATATTTTTAGCCTGAATAATGATCTTATCTGTTTCCTTATCCATAATAATCATCACATTTCCTGTTTGAAGTTTAATACTATTATCTGTTGTAACCACGATAGCATTTTTTCCATCAATTGAAATATGATTTAAACCAGTTTTATCTTTTAGCAGCATCCCTCCACCATCATCCATGGTTAAGGTATGTCCACTTTTAGAGGTTAAACTTTTGCTGTTATTGCTGGCGCTACCGCCACTACCGCTTTTGCCATGAAATACCGATCCCAATACAATTGGCCTTGCAATATTGCCTTCTTCGAAAGTTAAAGCGACCTGATCGCCAATTTCGGGGATAAAAACAAAACCCCTGTTTTTACTCACTTTTTCGCTGCTTCCGGCATCTGGCGTAATTACCCTCAGCCATTCGGTTACATCATTGGTTTTACATTCCCATTTAAATTTTACTTTAATGCGCCCCTGTCCTTGCGGGTCAGCATTGTCAATTACATCTGCCAGTTGCATATCTGGATTGGGCTTCCTGTAATTTTTTACGGAAAGGCGTTCTGTTGTGGCTACCACACCCTCGAAGGTGTTGTAATATTTTCCTGTACCATCGATATTGTGATCAATGGTGGTGATCAGGAATTTACCAAGGCTTTCTGTATTAAAAGAAAGCTCTTTTCTGATACTCATTGTAATTTCGGCAATACTGCCTATACTCAAAGCAGCATTATCGCCACTGGCATTTACCTTTAAAAGATTGCTGATATGTGCTTTTTCTTCGTTCTGCACGTGGTTTTTAATGTCGCTGCTATTATCTACACGGATAAGTGATGGCTGATTAAAAGTTTTACTGTACATGGCATTTGATACCTGTATGGCATGCGCTAAATCTGGTGATCCATTACTTTGCCCACTACTTTCACTTTGCAGCATCTCATCCTGTTTAGGGTTATAGGCAAAACGTTTATTCTTGATGGGCGCAATTTCCATGGCATACTGCAGGTTTTGTACATCGCGCCCATAAATCAATGCAATTTCTTTCTGATCATCCGGCTTGCCAAAATTTAACTGTTTACCATCATAATAAAACCATTCGTGGTACTCACCCGATAACCTGTTCAGGAAATCGAAATCACTCTCGCGGTACTGAATCAGATAATCAATAGGTTCCTTTCTTGCAGCATTCGCTACTATTTTAATATCATTTGAAGGCACATCAGATGTGGCAAGGTTGACAATCGCATTTAAATCTTTATCAAGATAAGAACCCAGATCTGGCCCGCGATCGATCAGAATGGTTGGACTGTAACCACTCACAATCAGCACACCATGGTACCCATGGCTTTGTGCAAGCTCTACCTTAGTTACCAAACCAGCAAAACCTTGCAAATTGCCAGAATCGTAGCCAAATGATGCGGTTAAAGTTTTACCTACAAAATCGCGGCTGTCGTTTAGACTGATCATCCCTGGCGAACCCATCTGATCATGATTAAACCGCAGCTCGAAATAATGGTGTTCATTAAAAGCTTGTTTTAAACTAAATGAGGCAAAATGGGTAATTGCCTTATCTTCTATGTTAATTTCTGCAATGAGTTTCTTTTCCATAAATTCGATCTTTTAGCAAATCCACAAATAAATTCCGCTGGTTCTTGGGTCTAAGAAATAATCCTGATATAAACATTTATAGCCATCCCACAAGGTAAAATGGCCAGTTGCATCACTAAACTGGGTTTTAAAGCAGATGATCCCCGATACGCCGTCTATTTTATTTTGAAACGCCCTTAAATCATGATGTGCTATCCATTTCTCTCTAACTCCTTTTTCCACTTTAATATCAGGTTTTTTATATTTATGGTTGAGGTAGTCGAAAAATTCACTCACACGAAAACAATAGCGCTTTTGATCAGCTCCAGCAATAGTTTCGAACTTTTTAGTATACGGATATCGACTGGGTATGGCATGGATTTTCACCTTTTCCTGGGCTAGAAAATCCTGTTTTGTGGTATATTTCCAGCTAGGCAGGCTTAGGCTAAAAACCTTGTTATTAATACCCAGATAATTAAATGCCCTGCTCATCCTCACCACACAGGTATTGGTAATGTACGCTGCATTAACAGCACCACCAATTGTTGCCTTTACCAGTTCGCTACTTGTTGCGGGGTAATTTATCCTTAAATCGGTAAAACTTGGCAATGAAAGTGGCATGCTATTTTTTGGTTAGAAGTGAATCAAGATATTTAGTACTTGTAAATGATGCATTTTCGAGTGCATAGAAAAACACATCCTTGCTTCCGGAAAATGAAAGCGATGATTTAGCCTTCTGGAGAAAAACAATCAGCGTATCATTTGGGTATTTAATATATTTTAAGTCACTCATTACCATATACTTCAGGCTATCCATAGGTTTTAGCTTCCCCTTAAACGATTTCAATATTTTCGCACTAAAAACTTTTTCAGCATTGTAAACAGAGTCAACCCTGGTAATATTTACCAGCAGGATGTACCCTGCTTCCTTTTTAAGCTCATGCACCATTTCTTTTGGCGGATCTTGATTTTTTTCGCCTTCCAGGTGCTTATTTGTGTTGACTAAAGCCAAAGAATCTTTATTAACGGTAGTTGATAAAACACTCTGCTTTTTATTATTTTGCTGGCATGCGGCGAAACCTATGCCTAAAAGAGCCCATATTAAGATATACACATATCTTTTTGTTAGCCTCCGTATAATTTTATTGATTTTAAAAGCAAATACATCTGCCATGAGGAGGGTATTTAATGTTTATTGCGTTTCTATTCCATTTGATTAAAGGAAAGAACATAAGACCAGGCCACACATAGAAATCTATGGCCTGGTCTACTGAAAATTTTAAGCTTTAGGCCAATCGTTTTCATGTTCTGCGTTGCCCAGTTTTAGCTTACGGGCCGATACCACAAAACTTAATGTCATAGGTGTATTGTCGTTTACCGCAATACCCTCGTTATACTGGATGATGTAGCCATCTTCGAAAGATAGTTCCTTCATTTTTGCGTCTTCTTCGCCTTTTTTGAACACCAAGGTTCCGGAAAGCGGTTTGTACTGGTTGTTTACCATCGATTCGATCACAGAAGTATCTTCGGTTGATTCGATTTCGATGTGGATGGTGCCACCATAAACACCTGATGATGGACGTCCTTTTGCGTCAACATCTCTATTTAATGAAAAGCTGCACTGTAGTACATCAAATTCTTTTGATCCTAAGTTTAAACGGGTTTTGAATGCCATTGTAGTAAGTTTAAATGTTTTGAAATGAATGAATTCTTGCGAGCCTGGAGCTTAGCGCATGGCGGTTGGCGAATAGCATAGAGGAGATATACACCTTACACCCTCTACCTTTCTACCCTCAACCTTTCTACCATCAACCTTTCTCTAGGCTTTTGGCCAGTCGTTAAGGTGCTCGGCGTTTCCTAATTTAAGCTTTCTTGCAGAAATCTGGAACTTAAGCGTCATCGGGTGATCGCCCACAATGTTGATTCCTTCGGAATACTTAACAATGTAGCCATCATCGAAGTTAACTTCTTTCATTTTGGCATCTTCCTCTGTTTTCTTGATCAGAAGTGTTCCTGTAATGGGTTTGTACTGGTTGTTTACCATCGCCTCGATGATTGAGGTGTCTTCGGTTGATTCGATCTCAATGTCGATGGTACCGCCGTAAACTCCGGAAGAAGGTCTTCCCTTTGCATCTACATCGCGGTTTAACGCATAGGCACAATGAAGCACATCGTACTCCTTGCCCGAAAAATTTAATCTAGCTTTGAAAGCCATAGTTTTAAAATTTAAAGGTTAAAAATTTGATTTATCGTAGCCTCCGCTACATTAATTATAAACCAAATATTAAGCCAATTATTGCGTATGTAACTCATATATAACGACTAACACACTCCATCAATTCTAAAATATTGCCCCCATGACTATCAGAACGCAGATTTTGACAAGAAAAAAATTGTATTTTTTTTGAAATAATAGCACGTCTCATTCCCACTACACCACATAACTTAAAATACTGTAGCTTTTTTAGGCAAGATGTTACTTTTTGAAACGAAATTTAAGACAAATGGCGAAATGTAATTTTCACCATTTATTATATGTCTGAGTGTTTTGATCTGGTTGTTTTTGTTTTGCGATATTTAACAACACTAGCATATTTCAATAACCACTCTATTTATCTAATTATTTCAAAATCGCTTTTACCAGCTTGATGACAGATATAAATTGGCAATTCAAACTCATCGTTTGCTTCATTTTTATAGCTAATAATTGCCGAACCATCTGCACGTACTACTTCGAAAACATTCTTGTTTCCATATAACCTTACATGTGTATTGGCTGGAAATGGTTGCAAGGTAAAATTTTCCTTATTTAGTTGGGTAAGTAAATTTTGCCAACCCTTTTTATTGTCATCATTTAAATAAAGGGATTTATCCACTTCTAAAAACTTTTTTTCAAACATACTGAATACAGCACCAGGATTGATAATCATCTGCTGATGAACTTTTTTAAGGAAAGCCGTAGCCCTGGATTCAATTTCTTCTATTTCCTTTACGTTTTGCGAATTGCTCCATCCATCCAAACGGTAAGGCACATCGGCTTTAAAGTTACCATACTCCTCAATGGCAATGCTTTGTATTTCTTTAAAGGATGGGGTTTCATATTTAAATACCTCAACAAGATTATCATAGTTGCCGCTGTTGGCATCAAATAAATTTATTTTAATTTTAAGGTAGCTGTCTTTCCTTAAAACTGTTTCTCCTTTTAATGGCAGAATGCGAAAGGCTATTCTTTGAATGCCAGAAGCCAATATTAACTGATTAATCGGCACATGTGAATTTAATGATCCTCCATCAGTATTTCTGAAAGCGGGCATATCATTAATCAATATCTCAAAATTGCAGATTGACATATCAAAATCTACCAAATAGTAAGGCTCAACAAATCTCATTATCGTGTTTATTTTGCGTATTTACTTAAAATTGGATCATGTTCAGGGTTATGATATCCAAATATAATTTTATCATTTAACGCTTCTTTAGAAATAATAACCAAGGTGTTCGAAAAAGAATCTTTTGCCGTTACCAGCGTATATTGATAAATCAGGTTGCCCTTAACCCATACATTTTGATAGGGATAGGCAATCATTTCATCATCATACTCATCTTTAACTATTTTAACATCTCCTTTTAAACCTGTTTCAAGTAGCTTAACCTCAGCGTTATTTTTATCATAGGCCAGATTATCAAATGTTTGATCTGGTTTCCCCAGCATTTGTTTAAGGTGGTTAAATAAGTCGAATGTTTTGCTTTTATCTACAGAAAGTCTGGCAAAAGCCAATTTACCTTTGTACGCTACCAATTTAGCACCAATGTTATCTAATGGTAAATTGTTAAAAGTTACCCTGGCAAGCTCTTCTGGTGTCCTCAGCGTATATTGCACACTACTTTCTACACCCGAAAGGGATAAACCAACATCACTGCCTGATTGGTTTAAAACCCAATGTCCCTTTTGGTTTTCTACCTTCGATATTTTTAATTTTTCCAGGTGAGGGTTATCATTAAAGTCTATCTTATCCAAATCGAGTGTTTGTGAATTACATCCTTCGAGAATGATCAAAGACATACATAGACAAATTATAGTTCGCTTCATGTTATTTAATTTATTTATCGGCATAAGGTCCTAAAAGGTACCTTTTTTTAAAATCAGACTTATTTGGTTCAACAATTACATATTTACCTTCTTTAGAATAGGTTCTTTTAAAAATGCCAAATTTCACCGTACCTACCGCTACGTATTTTGCAATAATTCCACCAAATTCTAAAACGGGGTAGCCTAAAACCCCATCTTTGCTAATTTCTCCTTTTAACCCGCCAGAAATAAATGTGCTTACATCTGCGGTAAGGTAACCTTCAAAGCCTGCCATACCAAGATCGCCCTTAGCCCAGGCCTTAAATTCGATAGTTACCTGTATTTTTCCTATAATTTCTAATTCACCTTTGGTATCCTTTGGAGCTGCGGTATTACCTTGTATTTGTCCCTTAACATTTATGCTACCTGTAAATATTACGATAAAACTGATGCCAACATTGCCTTCAAGATGTTCTATCACAAAATTAATAATAGTACCCGCCCCCGGACATATTGCATTAGGACCATATTCTCTAAAAATCTTCCAAAGGTTTATTTTCCCTTCGGCCTCAACCAATGGTTTTGATTCGACACCTAATGTTATATTGGTGCCTAAATCTGGTTTGCCTTCTAGCTTTTCAGCATACCAACTCAATGAAGCTGCAATTACAGGCGCTTTAATTTCAAAGCTCAGTTTACCACCATTAACTGGAGATCTAGCAATCACATCAGTAGCAGCCTTCATTTTGTTGAAGATTTTTAGCGTTTTTGCTATTTTCTCCCCCCACTCCTTACCAACTTCGAGCTTTTGCTTGTCAGTATTCCATTTGGCCTCCAGCGACATCTCAAAAGACTGGGCCATTTCTCCATCTTCTCTTGAAAATGTACGATCCATTTCGGAAAGTAGTACAGTTCGTGCACCGGTATTGATATCATATGGATGGAGTTGATTGCCAGCTGTATATGCAAAGGCAATTTTGTGGTTCCATTTAAATTCTAGTGTCCATTTAATATCTGGATAAACATTTACTATAACTGTAGGTCTGGTTGGTTCGTCATAATACCGGCAACTATTAATGTAATACCAAAACTGATTGGGTGTAGTTTTACTTGGCCAGATGTATTGTAGCGGAAGAAGATTAAATTTAGATAAATCTGAATATACTTTTTCTTTAACCGTGCTTTGTCCTTTAATTACTATTGATTTATCATCTTTTCCAAGTTCCTGACCAACGTTCCTAAAGATTACATTTTTTCCAAGGTGCTTTTTCGATCCGCATTTCTGCGTATTAAATCCCCCTATATCTACAATGACATCTTTACCTACTGTACGATCTGGTGCTACCGTATTGTAGCTTATTGCCCCACTACCCTTTGAATTGGCTGCACCTTCCTTAAATACGTTGGTAATGTCTGATTTAGCTTTACCATCCTTAATCTCTACTTCGCTAACATCAATTTTATTAAATTTACATTGCTCGTATTTGATGGGATTAGGTTGTGCCTGGCCAACCTTGGCCACCTTATTGTTTCTGGCCCCATCAATTACTGTGGTAACTGGCTCATTTCTGACTTTTAGATATACGGCATGCAATTCTTGCCCCAAACTATCTTTTATGTATTGATTGGTTGCCGCGTCCTTCACCATTACATAAAAATCTTCGTCTGTTTTAATGTTTTTAACGAGGGCCATCCAACTGAAAGTATTCCTAATTTCTAAATTAACTTCGCCATCTATACAATCTACATTAGTATAGGTGCCTACAACATAATCCTTTCTTTTTAAGCCGATCCTATTGTAAACATCGATGATTAATTTTTTATGACTTAAGCCTTCTGTTTGTAAATTTAAATGAACAACATGCCCGTATTTGATAATGCCTGCCTGGTTTTTGATGTTTCCGCCACCAGCTTGCGTACTCCATTTAGAAGACACAATCAGCGGTGTGCATAAACCCCGCACTTGTAATCCCGTTTCTGCTTTATCTCTATTACCCGTTAAACTTGCTTCGATATAATAGGTAAGATTTCCACATAACTTTTTAGGAATAACAAAGTTTAAATTTTGATTGGGCGCGGCAAGAATCTGATTCAATATTGTTTTCCTATCGGCAGTCTGGATGATCCAGGTAATATCTTTCTTTTTATCTGCAGCTGTCGTATCAGGATACCATTCTGAAACAGCAAAAACTACCCCTTGATCTGGTTTTACTACATACAAACTATTAGGCCTGCTCGATTTAGGATAATAAAGGCCACGTATACAACTAATTCTTTTAATTCCTCTAGCCATATTAGTTGGTTATAGTTACTATAATTCCTTCACCAGCAGATGATTGATTACTAACACCTGCGGGGTTTAATACCTGCTGAATGTTTGGATCTGCCTTTTTCATATTTTGAGCACTAACATCAGCCTGTTGACCATGTTTTAGCACTTTTATGCAGTCTTTTCCGCCGACCGGGCAGGTTGCTTTACTATCTTCCAATAACAGATTGCCACCGTGCGTTAATGTAACTTTATCATAAAAAGCACCCCATTCGGTAATTACTGCGGTACAGGGACTATTATTCTTCTTTGAGCAAGAACCAAAACAATTCTTTTGTAATGTAGAACCAATATCTTTAGTACTTGCAATTAACTTTTTCGCGCCATCTTTATCATTGGCATATTCTTTTTTGTGCGTTAACACAACCAGGTTATCTGGAGCGGTGCCAAAATTGCACAGACATGTTGCTCCGTGAACGACCAAATGTTTTTCCATATGCTTAGCTCGTTGTATTCGTTTTTTTAAAAATAGATTTGAAAAAGTATCCAAAACCACTTCCATTACGGCTTTCGGTTTTATCCAAAAACATGAGATTGTTACCTAGGTTATCGTTAATCCCATCAGCATCAATTGGCTCGTCGAACATATTGAAAACACGTAATGTTATCGACTTTTGTTGACCATCGCTCCAGCTCCAATTGGCAATAATTGCATCGATTGACTTTGTTTCTTTCTGAAGTACAATATCGGCTTCATAAATAGCTTCAACAGGAATGCCTTCTCCATCTTCACCATCGCTAAAAAGATTTAGCTCTGTTTGGTCTATCTTTCCCTTATGGTGTATTTCTATCGCATTGTAATGATTCAGAAAAGGATCTATATTTTCGATAACATCAAAGTGCTCTGGGGTGGCATTTGGTGAAAGTGCAAAACGTCTGACATTTTTTACCTCACGCCCCTCGCCATAGGATTTATAAATAGGCGCAAAAAAAGTGTTAATAAACCAGTCGTTCCTGAAACAGATATCAAGTGCAAAGTCATCATTGATCATCAGCTCTGTTTGAGCTAAATATTTTTCAGTTTCTTCCCCAGTGAAATACTCCATCACTTTTTCTTTGGTTTCAACCCACCTTTTTTTTATTTCATCATGATTAAAAATCCCGATAAATGCCCCATCAAATCCGACCTGAACCAGTAAGGGGTAAAAAACTTTTCCCGTTTCGTAAGCCAGTTGATCTACTGTGCTTTCAGGTGCTAAATCGTTAATATAAACAGGGCTTAATCGTTCTAAACTGAAAATCCTTACCTGCTCATCTACCAATGTTTTAACGTAAGTTACCATCATTTCATATTTCATGGTGGTCACCTGGCCAGCAGTTGTAAACGAAATCAAAACCCCATACGATCGGCTGAAATGCGGTGGCCTAAGTTTTAATAAAACTAGGTTTGGGCACCCGATTAATTGGGTCTTTTGTTCATGGATTCCTGCTTGATCAATCATAAAAACTTGTTTGACGAACTTGAGTTAGTACATTTTTCTCTTTTTTATAAATCTTCCATCAGTATGATACAAAAACTCATATTGCGGTTGTGCATCAATGCGCGCCTTAATAATGGTTTCGCCAGATACTTCCTCTTCGTCTAAATAATCATAACTAAGAGGGATAATAATTTTCCCAGCTATATCGATTTTTCCAACTTTGCCTTTATTTCTTACTTCTACGGTACCATTATTAAAATTTCTTGCATAATCGTAAGTTGGTGGAATAATGAATTGGCCTTTTTTATTAATAAACCCCCATTTTTTATTCACCTCTACCGCTGCATATTCCTGACCATCCTTTTGGACGCCTGAAAAAGAATTTACATGATCGAATTTAAAATCGATTACCACATTTTCTTTTAAATCTACGAATCCGTATTTTCCGTTCTTTTTAGCGGCAGCAATTCCATCTATAAACATCTCCAAATCTTCATATACCAAAGGGATTTTAACTTTATTTTGTAAATCAACATACCCGTATTTATTGTTTTTAGCGACCATAAGGAGCCCGTCCTCATAATTGCCTACACCAATAAATTCGTAACCAAGCTTAACATCCAATATGAATTCGCCCTTTAAGTTCACTAAACCAACTCTTTCTTCTTCGGTATTGGGTTCACCTATAGATACTATGCCCAATGGTAAAAAATTACATTTAATTGCAGCCGAATATATTGCGGGAACAATAATTTTATCTTCACTATTCATGTAGCCAACTTTGCCAGTAACAGGCGATCTAAATGGGTACAATCTGTCATCTTCTCCCTGTGCGCAGGCAAATAAACATACCGTTAATAAAAAAATTGTAAAAGTGATTTTGTTTTTCATAAAACACGCATTACCTCATGTATTCTATTTTTACTCCAGCTATATACCCTGTTACTTCCTTAACTCATCATAGGTTTCCATTTCACTTTTTGATAAACTGGAAACCATAATATATTCCAGTTTATAATCGGTAAAGAAAAGTACTATCCGGTATAGTTTGCCACCACATTTTTTATCAGTAATCTGAAAATATTCGCCTCTTTCTCCTTTTGTGGTTAAGGTTTCATCTTTACTGTTTACATTCCGATCCCAAAAGGTAAAAATATCGAGCTTTTCAGTTTGCTCCCTATAGGCATTAATGGTTTGCAGATCCATATCACCCTTTACCGGAGCCCCCTGGATATTTACCACCCCTTGATAGGTTTTAAATGGATAAAAGAATTCTTTCTTTGTCAGTTCATTTTCTTTATTGAATTCTTTTATTTTTTCGTCGCTTATTAGCGATTTTCCGCCCTCCATATTTCTCGCAGCTATGTGCTCGCCAGATTCGTACTTAGCAGCAAAATTTAATTTACCAGCTTTACCTTCCGGAGAATCGAGATTGGTGAAAAAAATATAAAAATCTGTCTCGTCTTCAACTGCACTTAAACCAACGCCCAAATCGTCAAACATGCCAATTTCAGGTCTGCTGCTTTTTTGCCCCAATGCTTTTTCCCATTCTTTTAAGGGCTTGCCGAAGGGTAATCTTTTTCCTTTGTACAATACCCCGCAATCGTCAATTGTAATTAAAGCATTTTTCAGGTCGATAGTGGCTAAGTCTTTATTTGGCATTTGCTGGCAATTGGTAAAAAGCGTGGTACATAATGATAAGGTTATAATAAGTAGTTTTTTCATTGGCATAGTTTTATCTGTTAAATGAAAAAAGTTTATCCGTTATTTTGTTTTGACAGATAAATTTAGATTTTCATTTAACACTTGGTTAATCGAGTGTCATGTGTTTTATCTTTTCGATGGTATTTTCCATTTTCTTCCGCTGTTCGAGCAACCAATCGTTACTTTTCTTTAATGTTGGGTTTTTATTAATTTTATCCGCCATCTGGTCGTTCATTTCCGTTATACCCCTTACAATTGTTTTTTTCACTTCAACCGCCTGCCTGCGGGTATAACCGGTAGGATTCTTTTTAAATGCCTCAAATTCTCTTTTGGCATTATTATAGGTTTGGTCAACCGTCTCTCCAAATTTCTTGATATCCCTCATTACCGCAGGTGCATGTTCATGATAAATGGTAGGAAATTTAAGTTTATTGATAATCAAAGGATTTTTTTCTTTCCACTTTTTTAGTATATCATTTACCTGAGTAATCCACTCATTCTTCACCAGGGCAGGATGTACAAAATAAGTATCGGCTACATATTTGGCCAATGCTTCGCCGCTGGCACCGTTTTTAAACCTGGTACCAACATCTTTTACGGCCATAATGGCCAGCTCTGCGGCCAGTTTATGCAATGGATGGTTCGGGTCATCTTTGGCAATCTGCGTATGCGTAGGATCGCTGCCATAACCTGAAGATAGTGATTGTATAATTCTAATCCCATCATCGGTAACATCCAAAAAAATATTAAAAGAAACATTCATTACAAAGGCGAGGTTATTGCCCAAACTATTCATCTGTTTATCAATAACTGTCATCCCTTTTCCAAGTGGAGTATTTTTATTTTTCTCCATAAAGTCGGCTTTCCAGTCGACAAAATTTAACCATAGATTTAAGCTTTTTAACAAACCGCTAACGGCAATCCCTTTATAAGTTACGTTATTTTGGGTATGATCTCCTTTTTGCGATTTGGATAAATTGGTGAGCATGGTTAACATAAAACCTTCGGGAAAGGTACGTTCACCCTTTTTACGGGTTTCGTAAGGTCTGGGTTTTATCGGGAACATGGCCTCAGCCATTTTTGGCGCCACACTGGCCACGGTATCATCTAACAAGAAAATGCCGGTTACAATCGGAATATCTTTAGCAGGTTTACCCTGCTTATTTTCTACCCATGGATAAACCATAGGAGCACCATTGTTGATCAGGGCAACCTCTAAAAAGTTAGAATGCGAGAAATAATCTTCGAGTACGTGCAGGGCCGCACCAAAATGCATAAAACCCTCATTATTTTTCCCTTTGCGGCAGGCCAGTATCAGCTGCTGTTTCATATAGGTAACAGCAGATGGATTTACGGCATTTGATTTTTCGGCATCATATCCTTTACCATGAATATAGCTTTTCATGTTACGTACAGGATCGATCGGGCTGGAACTGCTTTGGCCATAAAACAGTTTTTTCTGTATACTTCCTTCAGGTGTTTGGTATGTAAATGCAACGGCGCTGCTCGAGGCCAGATCAATGGCTTTACTCTCATCCGGAAGTTTAAAAGCATTATCAATATGTTCTTCGGGGCGGTAAACGCCTAAAATTTCTTTGGTAAGCTTTTTAAACTTTTTTCTGAAGGCATCGAGGTGTGCCTGATAGTTTTCGGTGACGGGCTTTTTGGTTCTTTTCGCTTCTTCTACAGCCACATCATATACAAATTCTTTAGCTGCAAAAATCTCCAATAACTCAACCCATCCCTGGTGCGACATTTTTAGGGTATTATTAGGTGCCACTTTTTTACTAGCAGTAGTTGCTGTACCAGAAGCATTAATAGTCGCGCCAACAATCATTTGCGAATAGTCGCGTAGCCAGTTACCAAAATAAATCTGCAATACCTCATCTTTTTTAAATATTTTACTCTTGCTACCGGCAAGTGCTTCCATCTCTATAGTGCCATGGCCATAACCATGTGCCGCATCAAGAAAACCAGCACCAAAATATTCTACATCTGCCAAGGGGATACCATCGTACTGTTGCTCTTCGTTTACAAAAGCTTTAAGCTGTTCGTGTTCCTTAGCAAAGTCAACAACCAGCTTTCCATTAAACTCAGGTGTTTCTGCTTCGGCATAAGTAATGCTGCTTTCTTCAAATATGTTAAAGGTGAAAAAGTTATAAGCAAACCTGGCCCCTTCGTCGATAATATCATCATCAGCAATTGGTTCAGGACTAAAGTCTGTTCTCAATAAATTATCAATGTGGTGACCATACTCTTCTACCAGTGCGGCAAAAAGTACTGTTTTGCCATCGTTGCTCGCCACAGCCTCTTTTAAAACATTTTCCGAAACCAGAATTTGCTTTCGTTTATTGCTATATGCTGCTTTGTGCCCCCCAACTGCACCTTTTACCACAATTATTTCGGGAGCCTGAAAACTTCTATCACTTAATGCCCGGTATAATTTGCTATAGGCTTCTGGTTTAATGTCGTGGCCAAAAAGATAAAGCGCCCAGTACATAAACATTTTCTCGCCCATTTCGTCGGCTAAAATGCAAAGCTGATCGTGTGCATAAGTACTTTTTAATTTATACTCACTTTTTTCTATCACCAGATCGGATGGCGCATATTTATTGTATTTTATTCCCTCTTCACCATTAATATGGATTGTTTTATGGCTTATAAACGATAAGTCGTCATTTTTAGCTTCGATATTTACCTTATTGGCAATTTCTATTAAACTTCCGGTATTTACAGTATAATCGCCGGTGGAAGTAATGAAAATATTTTTTGCTCTTTTTGTAATGGCCATAAATAATTTCTTTAGAAAGAGATCGATTTTTCTGCACTATTATGCTCTACAGTCTGTTTGCTCTGCAAAGTCATTTTATCGTTTTCACTAAAAATGCTGATTCCATTATTCGCAAGTGTTTCCATGTTATCAGATTGCCTGCGGATCTCCTGATCTGCAAATTCCATTCGTTTATCAGAACTTTCCTTAATATCTCCCGTGGCTACGATTTGCATATCACGACCAGCAATCTGACTAATGTTGTTTCCGGCATCTGTAGAAATATTTTCACCTGCGCTTTCAGCAATATTTTTACCTACTTTGGTATTCATATTCTCCTGCACATTAATCTGCATATTTTTACAGTTTAAGGTCATGTTCTCTAGTGCTGTTATCGTAATATTATTACCCTTGGTATCAATATGGATAATATTTTCGTGTATGTCGGTAATTTTGATGCCCTGCGTATTCGGATCGTCATCAAACTCAACAAGGTGGCCGCTTCTGGTAATAATACTCTTTAAATGGTTTTTAATCAAAGGGCTGCTATCTACACTGGCACTGTGGTAAACACTTCCCATTACCACTGGCCTTGCAATATTTCCTTCTTCAAAAGCGATCATCACCTGATCGTCAATTTCTGGTATGGCAAAATAGCCACGGTTGTTTCCTCTATCGCCTACACCTGCACTTGGTGTAACTACGCGCAGCCACTCTGTAACATCGTTGGTTAAGCACTCCCATTTAAACTTCACTTTAATACGCCCCTGGCCTTTTGGATCGTTATTATCGATTACATCGGCAAGCTGCATATCTGGTTGTGGTTTTTCGAAGTTTTTTACCAGTATCCTTTCTGTGGTCGATATTTTCCCCTCAAAGGTGTTATGGTATTTGCCATTTTCATCGATATGATGTTTTATACTGGTAATCAGGAATTTGCCTAAACTTTCTGATGTGAAAGCCAGTTCTTTGCGTAAGCTCATGGTAATTTCGGCAATCCCACCAATGCTTAAACCTGCATTATCTCCTTTAGCGGTTACCTTTAGCAACTCACTCACATTTGCTTTTTCCTGATTTTCTACATGATTTGAAATATCGCTATTGTTATCAACCCGGATGGCTGAAGGCTGATTAAATGTTTTACTAAAAGTAAGGTTCGAGGCTTTAACGGCATGTGATAAATCGGGTGTACCATCAACACTTCCTGTACTTTCACTCTGCAGCATCTCATCCTGTTTAGGATTATAAGAAAAGCGTTTATTTTTAATCGGTGCAATTTCCATTGCATATTGCATTTCCTGAACGTCTCTGCCGTAAAATAAAGCTATTTCTTTTTGCGTGTTGGGTTTTCCAAAATTAAGCTGCTTACCATCATAGAAAAACCACTCGTGGTATTCGGCCGAAAGCCGGTTCAAAAAAGCAAAATCGCTTTCTCTATATTGAATGATGTAATCGATTGATGAGGTTCTGGCTGCATTCGCCACAACCTTTAAATCATTGGCAGGTGTATCTTTTGTTGCCAGTTTTACGATCTCATTTAAATCTTTATCCAAATAAGACCCAAGATCTGGTCCGCGGTCAATCAAAATCGTTGGGCTATAGCCACTTACAATTAAAACCCCATGGTAACCATGGCTTTGAGACAGTTCTACTTTCGAAACCAGTCCAACAAAATTTTGCATGCCTTCTGGCGAATGACCAAAAGATGCGGTTAAGGTTTTGCCTACAAAATCCCGGCTATCCTCTAAACTGATCAGTCCCGGTGCGCCCATTTGATCGTGGTTAAAACGCAGCTCGAAATAATGATGTTCGTTAAAAGCCTGCTGAAGGCTAAAGGAAGCAAAATGAGTAATTCCCTTATCCTCTATATTGATTTCTGCTATGAGTTTCTTTTCCATATTGATTAATCTTGATCACAACAATTGCCCTTAGCTAAGCCTAATGCGGCGTTTTTTTGCATGACCACCTCATAAAAATGAGTTTATTTTTATGGGCGGCATGTTCAGATGAAAATTGTGTGCTTGTACCAAACCAAATACTTTACCTGGGCGGTAATCGTTTTTTACGACAATATATTTGAACTGGTTAGACATGGTTGAGCTTTAATTTGATTGAGATAGCCTTAAGCTAATGACTGTAAGACTAAACGCATTATTTAGTATTTTAGGATGATGAAAATGGAGATGAACTTAAAGCGACCAGCATAAACCGGTCGCTTTTGTTTATTTTATACTTGATTACGATTAAGCTTTAGGCCAATCGTTTTCATGTTCTGCGTTGCCCAGTTTTAGCTTACGGGCCGATACCACAAAACTTAATGTCATAGGTGTATTGTCGTTTACCGCAATACCCTCGTTATACTGGATGATGTAGCCATCTTCGAACGACAGTTCCTTCATTTTTGCGTCTTCTTCGCCTTTTTTGAACACCAAGGTTCCGGAAAGCGGTTTGTACTGGTTGTTTACCATCGATTCGATCACAGAAGTATCTTCGGTTGATTCGATTTCGATGTGGATGGTGCCACCATAAACACCTGATGATGGACGCCCTTTTGCGTCAACATCTCTATTTAATGAAAAGCTGCACTGTAGTACATCAAATTCTTTTGATCCTAAGTTTAAACGGGTTTTGAATGCCATTGTAGTAAGTTTAAATGTTTTGAAATGAATGAATTGCGGTTGACGGTTGACGTGGAGCGCATGGCGTTTGGCATTTATTTACCTCATGCCCTAAACCTTACACCCTCTACCTTTTTTCCTTCAACCTTTCTCTAGGCTTTTGGCCAGTCGTTAAGGTGCTCGGCGTTTCCTAATTTAAGCTTTCTTGCAGAAATCTGGAACTTAAGCGTCATCGGGTGATCGCCTACAATGTTGATTCCTTCGGAATACTTAACAATGTAGCCATCCTCGAAGTTAACTTCTTTCATTTTGGCATCTTCCTCTGTTTTCTTGATCAGAAGTGTTCCTGTAATGGGTTTGTATTGGTTGTTTACCATCGCCTCGATAATTGAGGTGTCTTCGGTTGATTCGATCTCAATGTCGATGGTACCGCCGTAAACTCCGGAAGAAGGTCTTCCCTTTGCATCTACATCGCGGTTTAACGCATAGGCACAATGAAGCACATCGTACTCCTTGCCCGAAAAATTTAATCTAGCTTTGAAAGCCATAGTTTTAAAATTTAAAGGTTAAAAATTTGATTTATTGTAGCCTCCGCTACACGAATGTCTTAACCAAAGATCAGGCCAACAACTCCCTATATCGCTCATCTATAGCGAATAATCTTATTTTTAAAACCAGGGCAAAATCAATAAATCATACTAAACGCTTAGTTAAACAAATATTATTGTGGAAAAAGTGTGGATAAGTTTTAAGATAATTTTAGTGTTACACATACAACATCCCCATGAATAACTTACATAACTGTAGTTATTTCACCCAAGTTGTAGTGTTTTAGGACAAAAATTTACCTTAGTTTGAATGACTAAATGAGCTGCGCTCCAAATTTTTCCATTTTAGCTACCCATTTTTGGCTGTAATGATTTTCCAGAGAATGTAATTCGCCAATGGTATTGGTGAGCACGGGGCTCATTCTGCATTTTTCGAAAACTACTTTTTTAATCGAGAGATAAGTTGTTTTTTTATTTGCCTTCCATTCTTTAAAGGTTGCTTCATCTAAAATAGACACAATCCGCGCCGAACGGCCACTAAAGTTATTGTTTACGTTTTGTTGCTGGGTAGTAAAAATCTGGTCGGGCAAAAATAAGCGATCGAAAAAACCTTTAATCTTTGCCGGAATATGATCTACATACACCGGGCAAAAAAGTACCACATGGTTGCTTTGCCTAATTGCGGTTAAAGCTTTTTGCAGATCGGGCTCTAACTCGGCAATTTGCCTGTTATTAAACTGCTTGTTCGAGTTAAATATCAGGTCGATGATGGCCAATTCTCTTACCGTTGCGCCAGCACTTTCAGCACCTTGCTTATACGCGTTAATCAGGAAATTTGTAGATGCGTTTTTTTCAATATCCCCATTCAGGATAAGTACTTGCTTCATTTTTTTTGATTAATCTGATCTGGCCGATGCATTACAAAATTATAAAGAATTTGTTAAGTGTTATGCATAACCCATAAAAAAACCCAACGCTAAGGTTGGGTTTTTATTTCAGCGCTCAAAAAACTACTGCTGATTGTACTCTGTATTCCAGGTGGTATTCTCATCTTCACCCTTATGGCCGTCGAGTTTTACGACAAAACTTTTAGCCGGAAAATACGGCGTGATGTGAATATCCAGGTGGATTCTGTCTTTTTGAAGTTCGTCTCTCTCAAAACGCATGATTTTAAACCTTTCGATTAAACGATCTGCACCCTGGATTCCATCCAAAAATTTAACAATCTGGCTGCGCAAATCCTGTTCTGTTTTAGAAGTCCAGTTTTCGAAGGCCCTTCTGTTCAGGAAATCGAACAAAACTTTGGTGATATAATCGAATACCCGAACAACTGAATAAGTCTGTAAACCAATATTGTCGCCATTGAACAAGGTTTTAGCCGAAAAAGCCATTACTTTACCGTATTCGTTAACCATTGGCACTAAACCTACGCGCTCTAAATGAGAGATTTCACTTTTCTTTAAATCGAATTTTACACCGTCAACTTCGTTTATTGCACCATGTTTTTTACCTGCGGTAACCTGCGACATTAACGTGTAATACATTTTACCTGCAAGAGCGGCCGATCCCGGAACGGTAAGATCATCTTCCTCACCTACTTCTGCTACCTTACCACGACCTACCAGCCAGTTACAGGTCATAATTACGTTCGATCTAAATGCATCGCCACCTGTAAAATTAGCTGCAGTAAATAAATCGAGTACATCATCAGGCTGGTCTAAATCGGCAAAATCTGTTACCAGCATCGCTTTATTGTTATGTGCTATTTTAGCCCATCTTTCTAACACTTTGTTAGAACCCATATAACCGGGAACAACCATTAACGAATAATTTTTACGGAGATCTAAACGATCGTAGTTTTGTTTTAATTCATCATCTACGTATTCGATAAAACGTGGATTATCGAGATCTTTTACCTGATCCATCGATGCATTTAACAGCACCACATTTTTCAGTTTATCAGACTCGGTGTTTTTATAGAATAAGTGAACCGATCGGTATGCCTGTTCCAGTTCTCTTGTACTTTCGAGCGCTGTACCAATGTTTTTATTTAAGTTTTCTTCTGCAGCATTGAGTTTTTCGGTGCTTTTTTCAACCATATTGGCTACCGAGGTGGAAGACTCAAGCACATCTATCCAAAGCTGGATTTTCTTTTTCAACTCTTCACGTTCCTTCTTCTTTTCATCACCCGTTAAGAAAATCTGTTTTCTTGCTTTTCTTTCCGGATTTAAATTCTGAAGTCCATCAACAGTTGCTTCTAACAGATCGAAACCACCAACCCTGGCCAGTTTTTCTAAGTTATCTTTAAGCGATGTTTTTTCTATGGTTTTGCCTTCTGCAGGTTTAAACCCTGCCTGAGCTGTATTTTGGTCTGTTTTTAATTCTTGAGGATTTGACATGTTTTCTCAGCGTTTAGATTATTTATTTTGCTCCAATTCATCAACAAAGTTCTTCAAAGCACTTATGAATGCCGCTTTAGTTTCTTCATCATCAAGCGTAGCTTTTAAGGTTTTGTTCGATTTTAACTGTTTAATTACATTCAAAGACATTTCTCTCTCGATATTGACATTGGTGAGGTAGTTACTTTGATTGATAATATTTTTCACGCCGAAATCGCCCAGATCGTTAAAGTTCAGGGTTTCACCCACGGTAGATCCATCTTGCTTTTCGAAAGCTACTTTAACATTTGGTTTATAATGTTCAAATACCTCTTTTACGGTTTTTAATCCTTCTACCTTTTCGGGCTTAATGGGATCGTTATCGGTAAGTTTTTGTACAAAAAGCGTTTTGTTGTGGGCAATTTCTGCGAAAGCTTCTGAGGTATCAATTTTCCGCTCATTACCACCAATTTCATAATTAAACATAGTATGTAGATTTAGATTTACGATTAATTTATTCTAATAATATAATAGTTAACGTTTTAGCTCAATTTTTGTTCCAATGTTACTGCTTCTGGCTGAATAATATTCCATTGCAATGTATCTTCTTTAGGATGTTTGCTCACCTGTATCTTCGATCCTTTTTTGAGTTCGCCTGAAATAATGTATTTCGAGATTGGCCTGCGTAAAAGATTTCTGATTACGGCCGATAGCTGCCTTGCTCCATACTTAGGGGTAAAACCATCTAAAGCAATCATTTTTTTAGCATCATCTGCTATTTCAAATTCGATACCCATTTTATTCAACGATTGCACCAAACTGCTCAGCTGTATTTCGAAAATGCGCACCACATTGCTTTCGTTAATCGGTGCAAAGGGAACAATTTCTGAAATCCGTGCTAAAAACTCCGGACGGAAATGCCCTGCCATTACCTCCATCAACTGATTTGATGCCGGAATAATACCCTTGCTAATTTGTTCTGCTATCCATTCACTACCAATATTTGAGGTAAAAAGAATAAGGGAATTACTAAAATCGCCTTCTTTCCCCAAGCGGTCGTGCATATGGCCTTCATCCAAAATCTGCAAAAAGGTATCGAATACTGAAGGGTGTGCTTTTTCAATCTCATCAAATAGCAATACCGAATAGGGCTGCTGCCTGATTTTGTTCACCAATAAGCCACCTTCTTCATAGCCAACATAACCCGGAGGCGCTCCATATAGCAATGCGGCACTGTGTTCTTCTTTAAATTCAGACATGTCGAACCTGATCATTGCCTTTTCGTCGTTGAACAAAAATTCGGCTATTGATTTAGCCAGTTCGGTTTTACCTGTTCCGGTAGGTCCCAATAAAAAGAAAGATCCTATGGGCTGTCCTTTTTTGTTCAGTCCGCTGCGCGATTCCAATATCGCATCAGAAACCGCTTTAAGTGCCTGGTCTTGCCCTACCACACGTTTTTTCAGGTATTGCTCCATATTCAGCAATTTTTCTTTTTCACCTGCCTGCAGTTTTCCCATTGGGATACCTGTTTTATAAGCCACAATCGAAGCAATATCCTGTTTGGTAATCCGGTTGCTTTTTTCGGCAGCGTATTTTTTTAGTTCCTGCAGGCTACTGTTAATGTAACCCTGATATTCATCGGCTGTTTCGAAGGCATCTGTTTGTGTTTCGTCGGTTAGCCGCCCTAATAAAACGGGACTTAATTTATTCTGGAGCAAAGAGAAAAGCCATTTATAATCGGCAAAGCGCTCTGCCTCTGATTGATCTTTATTGGTATTTAATGCTTCCAGATCGGTTTCCAAGCTATTTATTACGGCGTCGGAGGTATCGTTCATCATTTTCATTGCAGCCATGGTTCTATCCAGCAAATCAAAAGCAGAATCGGGTAACCTCCTGTCTTTCATGTAACGTTTGGCTAAACGAACACATTCGCCCAAAGCATCGGGTTCGATGGTTAAAATATGGTGCTCTTCATACTTCACCGCCAGTTTCTGCAGCATTTTTATGGTGCTTTCCTCATTTGGCTCATTTACCTGAAGCACTTCGAAGCGCCTGCTAAAAGCCTGTTCTGGCTCAATAATTTTGCGATATTCGTCAATAGTGGTTGCACCAATTACCGTGATTTCGCCACGGGCGAGTTCTGGCTTTAGTAAATTGCCAATTCCGGCACCCAACGGGCCTTTGCTATCCAATAGCGTGTGGATTTCATCAATAAAGAGCACCGCTTTTTCAAACTGTTTTATTTCTTTGATGATGTTTTTTAACCGGTCTTCTATTTCTCCTTTGTACGATGCGCCTGCGATTAACGAACCTAAATCCAACTCAAAAAGCTGAACCGGTTTAAGGTTTTCGGGCACATTCTGATTGACAATATCGATGGCAAAACCATCAACCAATGCGGTTTTACCTACACCGGCATCGCCAGTAAGAATTACGTTTGGTTTAGTGCGGCGACAAAGGATTTCCATCATCATCCTCGTTTCTTTATCGCGGCCGATAATCGGATCAGTTTTACCATCACGAACCAGCTGTAACCGGTCTATACAATATTTATGCAGTGCATTGCCTGTACTTTTACTTTCGGCACCAGCGGTTGTTTTATCCGGCGAAACTACCCTTGAAATTTCTTCATCCTTTACATAGAGGTCCAAAATCTCCCGTTCCTTTATCGGAAAAGATTTTAACTGATCGGGTTGAAAACCGATTCCAGGTTTAGCCAATGCAGTTAACACACACACGGGTGTAATCAAATCCAAGCCCAGTTTAATGCGTACATTATCAGCCTCTTCAAAAACAACGGCAATTTCTGGTGCACCACTAACGGTATCGCTAAAACTTGCCGATTTGGTCTGTTCATCAATCCGGACTTCAGCCCACTCACTAATGTATTCTTCATCCTTCCCAATGGAAGTGATAAACGACCGTAAACCCACATCTTTATGCATTAAGCCTTTGAGCAAATGAGCCGCAGAAAATGTTTCGTTCCTGTATTCTTTTGCTAAAGACTGTGCAATGTGCAGGGCTGTTTTTACCGATTCGCTTAAATTTGTAATTGCCATATCCCTTAGTTGGTTGTAGGCAAAACTGCCGGGTTAAAATTATTTTCGGTGATGTAGTAATATATTTTTCCGTTTGATACAAATTGTTGCTCAATCTGCGTAGCCCTTTTAATTTGTTGCACTGATTGGCTTAACAATTTGATATAACTTTCGAACTGATCGAGCGGCATTTTAGACGTGTTCTTCAAATCGCTTACCGCATATTTTGATAAGAATTCGTTATTTAAAGGCAAACCTGTTACCAATTTAATATAGTTGGCCAAAGTCATCGCTTTAATATCGCCTGATGATATTTTCATGCCCAGTAGTTGCTTAGGCATTTTAACGTAATTTTTAACCAGCTTGCTTCTGAAAGAAGACTGATCGGCCTGCAGGTTTTGCCCTAACATAATAGAAAAAACATCTACAATCTGCTTGTATTCCATATTATTTAATACAATGGCATACTGTAAGGTAGAACGATTGTTTTTTACCACATCGGCCGACAGGTTCGCCGTATTGTAATATTTAAAGGCGTTATGTGGCATGCGATCGGCTACTTCTATTCCAACCGGCGCAGGTAATAAACCTTCTACATCAGCTGATAGGTTTTTGCGTGTGATACCTGTTAAACGGAATGCACTGTCTAAAGAACTGATCTGGTTATAAATATCCATATTGGTTTCTTTAACAAAACGGCGTAAAGCAATGGTCATGCTCTGGTTCGAGTTTACCGATCCTTTAGTGGGAAAAACCACTCCACCTTGTATTAAACTGTTTTTAGGATAATCCAAATAGTAAGAAATCGAATCCTGAAGGCTGGTATTATATGGCTGGAAGCTTTTTAAACCCTCGCCTTTAACCATCGTGTTTTTTCTGTATTCAGCAGCGCGGATGGCTGATTCTGATACCAATTTACGAGATTGAATTACAAAATCGTTAAATGACGGGTTAAAATCGCTGTAAACCTGTAGTGCTAAAATCCGGGCATCTGCCAGTGCCACCTGCTCGCTCAGCTCATTAATAAGGTAATTATTGGTACCCCCTACATTGCCTGTACTGCCAACCAAAATAATTAGATTGGTTTCGTTCTTTTTGGCTTTAAATAAATTTAATCCGGCTTTTAGCGCGGCAAAAACAGGTTCTTCCGTAATTTCGCCATTACACCTCAGTGTATTTTTAGCCTGGTTTGACAGGAAAGTCATCAACTGGCGATAATCATCCTGAATCGGACTAACAAAAATTCCCTGCAAGGCGCATCCGGTTTCGCCACGATATACCACACCGCCATAATTTACTTTGGTTCCTTTTCCAAAATCGCCCATTATGCTTTCGAAAGACGCAATGGTATTGGTCATTCCCGCAAGATATTTGGTCATCGGGCTTCCGCCATCTACCACAAAAACCACATTTACCTTGCTTTTATTTTTGCGGAGCTTTAAATAATCCTGATATGATAATGCTGAACCGTTAATGGTTAATATTTTGTTGTCCTTTTTATTGTAAACATCGGCAGCTATACCCACCGCATAAGCACCGGCATCATCAGAAACCACAGGAACACTTCTTAAAATCAGGTTTTCTCTTGGTAACAAAGGATCTACCACGAAAGCTGTTCCGTTGTTTATTCCATTTTTAATCGCTGTTGAAGTAGAATCATCGTTATCATAATTACCAGGCTTAACAGATGTAATATACAACCGATCTCCCCAGCTGTGTACTGCTTCGGCAGAAACCCATCCGTAAATACTTTTTAAGGCGGTATCTGCAACCAGCTGATCGTCAGATCCGATTAAGTATTTTTTACCGTCTTCCGATTTTTTGTAGATATAAGCAATTTCGTGCAACCGCACTTTGGTGCGCCTGTCTTTAAGCTCAGGAGTATTGTAAACCAGGATCGAATCGGTGGTATCGAAATAGAATTTTGGTTCGGTTAGTGCATTTTTGCCGTTGATAATGCCAATGGCTTTTTCGGCATAACCTGTTTTTTGATTAGAGAATGCCCGTTGCCATAAAAGCAGTTTAGATTTTGCTATCCAACCATAACTGATGGCACTTTTTTTATCGTTTATTTTTCTTCCCCTGATCATTCCCGCCTTGTACTTGATTAGTTTCAGGTAACCGTTTTCTTCTTTTGAAACATAAAAAGGCTCCATAAAACTTATTTTTTTCATAATCAGGCTTCCACCTGGAGCAGTAGTGGTATAATTATCTTCGCGGTCGGAAAAAACAATCCAGGGTAAACTGCTGCTACTGGTATTATCGTTAACATTTATGGTTTCGGCTGGCCTTTCATACGATTTAGGCATGTATTTTACTTTTTTGCCAAACGATGCGGGCGATTGTGCATACGCAAAGGATATTCCTAAAAACAGGATGGTTAAGGCATAATATTTTTTCATAATATTGTAGATGAGCTTTAAAATTAGGTTCAGATGTTAAATCTATTTTGTTTTCGCCGCAGCATCAGTAGTTGCTGTTGCCGCAGGCTGGGCTGTTCCCGAATGTTGTTTAATGTTTAACAAACTGGCACAGGTAGAATTGGGCTTAATGGTTAACTGCGCTTCATCAACGGCTATTTCGCCACCAAAAGTTAGCCCCATGCAATAAGAATAAATATCGGTCTGCTTTTTCTTTCCGTTCATCTCCACATTTACCGTTACTTTTTCATTGTTGCACATGTATTTGTTAATGAGGTAATAATAGTTGGAGTTGAAATCGGCACCATTTGCAATGGCCTGTAAGCGGGCCCTGATATCATCAATGGTTTTACGTTCACCATCGCCGGGTGCAACCAGATCTTCCACTATTTCCGCATTGGGATCGGTAATCAGGATGGTTAAAAAAGCAGGCTTACGTGCTTTATCTGAGCGAAGTTTAACGACATATTTTCCTGGAGCGCGGTAAGTGTATAGGGCGGTTTTTCCCTTAACATCAACCCTTCCGGTTTCGCCAAAAGACCATTCGAAATCTTTTCCTTCACCATCGCCCTCCAGCCTGATTTCTTCATTAACCAGACCAGCAGTTGGCCCGCTTATGGTGAGTACGCTATCGATCACCGCTGCTTTCACAGTATCTCGTACGGTTATTGGAAATTCCTGGCGCAGTTCGCCGTCTACCGTTAAACGTACAATATAAGTGTCGGGTTTGGTGTAATGATAGGAGCCTGTTTTTGTAGTTGCTTTTTCGCCGTTACCGAACTCCCATAACCATTTAGTGGCTTTGGGCGTATTGTCGGTAAAAACCAAATCCTCGTTTAAATAAATTTCATCTTTAAGGATCCGTGCATCAATAGCTCTCTTTTCGAACAAAGAGCTTTTAAATAAAAAAATCAGGCCTGTTAAGAGCAGCACAGCCAAAAGGATGTAGAGAATAACGTAGCCTTGCGAATTTGAGTTAACTTGCTTGGTGTTTGTGTCAGACATAGGTAGCGTTTTTTATAGGTTGTGGGATGTTTATCTTGCAGATATGGTTTGCTGCAGCTGACGTCTGTTGGTAATGCAGTCGTCTAATTGCCTTTTGTGCAGTTCGATATCCGTTATGTTTCTATTTTGTTCTTGTCTATCGTAAAATAACCTGTCGTACAATTGCGAGGTTTGAACGAAGATTTTGTATCGTGAATCTGATGCTTTGCGATCAAATGCGGCTTTAATGGAGCCTAACGAAAGCTGAATATCATTCTTTAAAAATACCGCCTGTACATTTGGGTTATAGCGTGTAATTTGTTTAAAGGTGGTGTCAACCGTAGGCATGGTTTCTTTTACCATATTTTCAAAGGCCTCGTTTTCACTAATTTTAACTTCCAGTTCTTCTTTAGAAATTTCGTACCGGGATGTACCGCTGTAAAAAATGCCAAAGCTTAAAAGCCCGACAGTAAAAACAAATAGGGCTAAAAAAAACAAGAATTGTTCCCGTCTTTCTTTTATGCTTAGTTTTATCATAATCTTTAATTATCGACCGTATCTGCCATTTCTAATTTTGTTCGCTGCCGACTGGTTTGCCCGATGGCAGTCGTTTATTTGTTCTTTATATCTTTGAATATCCCCTCTCGATTTGATCAGAGAATCCTGTAAATCGGCCATTGCACCAACATTATTATTGAGTTTTCCGTAGAGATCGAAACTCGGGCTCGCTTCGGTTTTCCTGGTAATCAAATCTTTTATCCTGTTGTTGGCGGTTTGAATGTCGCCCAATAAAATGCTTTGTTTGCTCATTTCATTTGCATTATAATCGCGGTATTGGGCAAGCTCTTTAAAGCGGACTAAAATCAGATCGAAATTGGTATTGATATCTTTTCGTAAATAGGATAGTTTTTCAGTTTCTTTTACTTTTTTATCGAGTAAAGTATACTCATAATCAGAAGCTGCAAAAAAGAGATAAATACAAAGAATGGAGAAGAGTGTTAGGAAAACAAAGTTTAAAATAAACTTCGTATATGAATTCCTAATTTCAGTGGCGTTAATGGGTTTCATATAGATTTAATAGTTTCACATAGCAATTGACTAATAATTAATCTGACATCAACCTCACTAAAAATCATGCAAACCTTTTCAAATTAACATTGTACTATAACAATTTTTAATATTTGTTGTTTGGTTATTAAAAACGATTTTATTTCTTTTACTTTTAACAAACTTTAAGCCAAACATCTATGTCTGAAAATTTTTTCAACAAACCCTTCAGATTTAACTCCATCTTTTCAGGTGCTGGCCTACAGGCAACTAATCTCGGAAAATCGATTTCTAACCACATTGAATTGATTATTTTCACCCGTTTTGGAGAGCATAGATTCCATCGTGATTTCGGATGTGAAATATGGGATCTGGATTTTGAATTAATCGTAAGCGAGAGCATTTGGGAGGAAAAATTCCGCAAATCGTTGCTAAAATCCATTATTGATTATGAATTCAGGATATATAATACCGAGGTAGAAGTACGTATTACTGAGGTCGAAAATGTATACCCACTGCGTAAGATAACCGAGATTAAAAAAAAGGTAGATATTAGTGTTAGCGCACTAATAAAAACCACAGGAGAAAAATATTTTTTCAACACCGCTTTATTTCTTAGCCCACTATCAACATAATCTAAAACGCCCAAAATATTCTACACATGAAACCAGTTTTTTATTCATCAAAAGATGAAATCCGGAACAGAATTTTAAAAAATGCCGAAGATTTTTGGAACGTTAAGGATAGTCATGATTTCGATCCGCTTGTAAAATTGATTATTGAAGCCTTAAGTAACGAACTTTTTAATGTGGCCAATGATGTTAAAAATCTTGAGAATAGAATTTTTGATAAGATCAGCCGCATTTTAGCTCCAGATCATTTAACCTCATCGTTGCCCGCACATGCGATTATCCACGCCAGGCCAATCGAAGATGAGGATTACCTTTCGCCCTATACACAATTTGCCTTTAAGAAAAATATTCAGCAAGAAAATGATAAGGCAAAAAAAATCGATATTTTCTTTAGTCCCTTACACCATGTAAAAGTTCAAAATGCTGCTGTAAAATATATTGCCACCGGAAATACCCTTTTTAATGTTGAGCAATTGAGCAAGCAACCTGTTTTGAACACTTTACCCGGCTCAGCAATAGAAAAAAATACCATCTACATTGGTTTTAGTGGTATAAAAAACTGGATGGATTTTAATAAACTGAATTTATTTTTTGACTGGAAAAATTATTCGGTGCCTGAAAATACTTACGATCTGTTATCCTTAGGGAAATGGTTCTACAAAGACAATGAGCTTAGTGCTTATACCGAACGCTTTATGGACGAGCCTTTAACAGGAAAACAAGAGGCGCCTTTTCAGCATAAACAACTGCTTAATCTGATTAAGGCTGATGTGCTCCAGTTTTACAGCAACAGGTTTATTACCCTTGGCGATCTCAACGACTTTAACATTGATGAAAGCAAAGAATTGCCAGGTGCTTTTGAAAACATTTTCCAGTCAGCCAGCTTAAACCAGATTGATGAAAAAGTGAAATGGCTTAAAGTGGTTTTTCCTGCGGCCATCAATCAGGAAATGCTGAACGAACTTCATATCTACATCAATGCATTTCCGGTGGTGAATAAAAGGTTAAGCCAGATAAAACACCGGCTTAAAACGATGAATAACATCATCCCGATTAAAACCGAAGCGATGGACCAAATGCTGGCAGTAGAAAATCTGAAAGACAATAAAGGCAAAAGTTATAACGAAATTCCATACACCAATGAGAACGATAAGGGTGATGGTTCGTTCTCAATCAGATATGGTGGCACCGAGCGTTTCGATACGAGAAATGCAAAAGAACTGGTCGATTATTTGTTTGAATTGCTGAGAGATGAAAAGGCTTCCTTTTCTGCCTATGGCCCTGATTTTTTAAGTACTGTGCTCAAAAATTTAGAGCAAAACATTGCCCTAATTGAGCAAAAGAGCCGTTCGGCATTAAAAGACATCAAAGAATTACCCAGCTATATTGTTTTAAAACCGATTGATGATGCCGATATTCTATTTTTGGATATCTGGGTTACACAGGCCGAAGAGGCTAACCACATTAATGCAGGCAGCCGATTAGTGACCTACGATAATAGCAAAGTTAATGCAGAGAGCATTTTTTTATTGAGCCAAACAAAAGGAGGCCGCAGCCGGCTAAATGCGGCCAACCGCGTTCAGGCTTACAAGTATGGACTAACTACTGCAGATCGAATTATTACCAGGGCAGATGTAATTAACTTTTGCCGTTACGAATTGGCCCAAAAGCTTAAAGGCATTACTTTAGCCAAAGGTATTGTGATGGATAACAGGCCCAATGCTGGATTTATTAAAACCACCGATATTATAATTGAGCCGGCAGATAACCTAAACCTTACGCCGCAAGACTGGGAAGAACTGCTTGGCCTTACCCTGGCTAAATTAAAATTAAGGAGCACCATGAATGTGCATTACCGCTTACTATTAAAGCCAACGGTATATAAAATGGTTTAAGGTGCTAAGATGGATATGCTGGTTTGTAAGTAGTTAGTAAAAATGAATTGCTTCTTTGTTTCTTCCTGCAATTAAATATATACCGTATATCCTAAATAGGCGCTTTCGCCATCTGCACTCAATACTGTTTCCTGAAAATCGGTTGCGGTAAGCAGCTCAACACTTACCTCCGCATCAAGCGGCATGAGGTAACTCAGCGCCATATCCAAAATGGCCCTGTTCTTTTGACCCGGAATAAAGCCAATCAGCTCTTGTGGTGTGGTGGGACCAATATTAACATGATAAGCCTCATGTTCTGGCATAAAACTATCCCCAATAATGGTATCAATGCCTAGTGCGCTGGTGCCAAGCTCCATCTGCAGTTCATCTGCAATTTTTAACGGGCCAATATTAGCCGTAGTATCAACAAGGTTTACCGGCAAATTAAACAAGGCGGTAAGCACTTTAGATACAAAGCCAATATCATTTCTTTTTAGTTGAATTTCGGGCAATAGATGCATCCAGATGATGCTTTGTTCTTTATTCAATAGGTTAAATTCACCCCAGCCAAATTCGAATATCTGGCTTAAATCAGAATAAGTAGTTTTTTTATCGAGCCTGTTTTCATAAAGCTCGGTCATAATCCTTACATGATTAATTTCAGCATCAAAGGGGGTGAAAAACAACCTCGCCTGCTTTTCTTCTTCTCTCCTATCCCTGATATCCTTAATCATCGACTCCTCATCCATCCCTGCACTGCCTGTTGGCGGCCGATGAAAAAGCCCTTCGGGCAGCATATCATATAAACTTTCTCTATTGGTGTTGATGCGGATACGGTCGTGCCTTCTTCTTTCAGTATAATAGGTACTGGTGTTTTCAATATCTTTTGCAAAAGCACGCTTATCTGGCCCTATTGGGATAACTTCAACACGATCAGCATCTATTACTTCACGCTCTATTAAGTCGGCAGCATGGGCTACCGCTTTATAATCGGTAAAGAGTTCGTTATTAATCAAAGTTCCTTTTTTCATTTAAACTTTAAGCTTGCTTATTTGTTATAGGTTAAATTTATATTATCGAAAAAAAATAGGATTATAATCAAATACTAAAGATACTATATTTGTAATACATCACATCTATAAAAATTAATGGACGTTCAATCATTTTTTATTCGCTTTCTCTTATTTCCGCTGATTTTCCTTATCTCAACGGCGGTTCTTTCCATCATTAATAAAAAGAACCAGTTTCTTAATAACAAAAGACTTATCGTAAGTGTTCTGCTCATCGGTATTATTTTAGCTGCTCCAGGTTTCCTGGGTTTTCTGAACTTTAATTTTATGCCCTGGGGTTATATTATTTGCTGTATTTTTTATCTTTTAATGGGTACAGTTTTCGTTTACCTGTTAACTAAATACTACCCAAAAGACCTACTGGAACGCAAGGTTTTTATCTTTTTCGCCACACTAATCTCGGCTATTTTAGCTGTTTATTTATTTCAGCTGGCCTTTAACTGGTTAAGCTCAGTAAATTTTGGGTGGTTTGGTGCGGGCAGCATCACCTGCTTTTTTGTTCCGCTTATTTTTTGGTGGGCTTATGTTTCATTGCTCGGCATCCCTTCGGAAATCTATAAAATCTGGAAATATCCTGATACGCCCCTGGACATCAATATGGACCATGTCGATTTTAACAGGCTATTGGTACTGGAACTGGAACTGTATAAAAAAAGTACCGATCCAGAGCCCCTTAAAGTAAAAGTTAAAGCGGTAGAAAACATGAATTTTGGTACCTGGTTCCATAAGTTTATTGACGATTATAACCTGAAGTTTGCCAAAAGCCCGGTAGCGTTTAAAGGCGATGACCAGGAGAATTATAAATGGATTTTCTTTATTAAAACCTCCTTTTTTAAACGCAATATTTTTATTGATCCGGATCTGGATATTGTAGAAAATGGCATTACCGAAAAAATGACGATTTATGCCAAACGCGTTTCAGAAAATGTAAATAAGCCTAATGAAGTTGGAGAAAGTGCTATCTTTATCTAACCTATATAAAAACATTTACCATGATAAAGCCGCTAAAATATAAATCCATTAACTGGATTAATGGCATGAAGCTTTCTAGTGATCATTTTACAGTAAGCGACCTCTATTTACAGGATTTTGTTCGGGATGCCGTATCTATACATTTAAATAATAGCAATTATGGGTTCTTACCGCCGTTTACCGGTTACAAAAGTTCGCATGATATTGAGATTATTGAAAAAGCAACCAACCATATCGAGGTAAGGGTAAGATATTGTAATGCCATTACACCTGAAGGCTGCCACATTGATATTGTACAATCAGATAACATGGACACGCTGGTACACAACCATTATTTTGGTCAGTCAGAACCGCGTAACTACGTTATTTTATTGGTGGTGAGTCCGTTTAACCGCGTCCCAACAGGCACACCAAATCCCGAAGAAAGCCCAATCCGTTATCCGGAGTTGGCAAAAAGCTACTCCATTGCCGTTTTACCTGAGAGCGAAGTAAGCACACAAACTGCCGACAGTTATTTTCTAACTATCGGGCAGGTTTATTACGAGAACGGAAGATTAACGATCAACAACAATTATATACCGCCCAGTTCAACCATAACCAGTCATCCGGCCCTGATCAGATACTATGAATCTTTTAGTGTTTTACTAAATGATTTACAGCTGGCGGCTTTTAAAATTATTGATAAAACGGGAGGACGTGATAATATTACCCCGCTAGGCAAGAATATCCGTTTGATCTCGGAGAAAATTGTAGATTATATTGCAGGTTTATTTTACGAATACAGAAACATTGCACACCGTGAATCGCCGGCAGTTCTAACCGGTTATTTCTCCAGTCTGGCTCATATCTTTTTTACAGCCATTAAACTGATTGATCCCCGTGAAAGAGAAGAACTGCTTAAGTATTTTTACGAGTGGAAAGATGTAACTCCAGGAAACTTTGAAGAGCTATTAGCCAAAACCATCGAACTGGTTTACGATCATAAACAAATTAATAACAGTATGCTAATGGCCAGCGAGTTTATGAATGTACTGGTGGCGCTTTGGAATAAGTTGAGTGGATTAGAATATATTGGCCAGCGCAAAGAAAATATTGTGGTTGCCGAACAGCAGGTTGTACAGCAGGTACAGGCCAGAAAAACCTGGACATTGCTCGATTAAAATTATTTCTCGGAGTAAATTGATAATGAAGCTGTACCCATAACCAGGTACAGCTTTTTTTTCTTATAAATTTAGAAATTAACCAGGGCTTGCCCATCATAATAGCTAGGCGCAGTAATTCCTAAAAACTTTAATATGGTTGGTGGCACGCTATATAAATAAGGTGCGCCATGGTAATCGGTTATTTTACGTTTAAATATAGGTGTAGTTAAAGCACTCCATGTAACCGTTGCGCTGTTTTTGGTGAGGATGCTAATTTGAGGGGTAACCAAACTTCCATTATAGGTGGTTCCGCTTCCTTCGTTTCCTTTGGTGTATAAAACCAGATTAGCGTATTGCGGGTGTGCTGAAGTTAAAGCAGTAAAGCTGTAAGCGCTAATGCTTGTTGCAGGCAGTGCAGATTTAAACAACCTGATTTCTGAGATATTACCTGTAAAGTATGGGCTGTAATTTCCGGTACCATCTTGCCCGATCTGAAAGGCAATATTACTCTGCAAATCGCCAACTGCCGAGATATTACCTTCGGCTACCTGAACCCCGCCATCGTACATGGTTGCTTTCTGCGTGCTGCGATTAACCACTATCGCCACCTGGTGCCACAACTGATCGGTTAAATCAACACCATCAATATCCAACCTATGGGTGCCATCGCCAAAGTTTGCTCTGATTACCCCGTTTCTATTGGCAATGATAATTCCTTTATTGTAACCACTTGCCCAGTTTTTGTTTCCGATAATTACCGGATCGCTTGTGGCAGTTGTTGCCCTTGCCCTAAACTCGATGGTAAAACTACTGGTTGCGCTAAGATTAAGACTACTGAGCGTAGGCAACTGACCATAAACATTGGTTTTAAAATTAACAGTAGAGATGCTGTGTGGCGTCGATTCTGTTGAGGTGGTTGGTAAAGCATTAACCAATTGAGGAGCAATGGCACTGTTGTTTAAAATGATAAATGCATTTTGTTCCAGGTAACTTGCACCACCATGACTTAAATCTCCACCATGATCTGTTGCCACAACGATTAACCAATCTTCATTATTATAAGTTGGTCTTGCTTTTAAAGCAGTTAATATCCTTCCTACGCGCAAATCGACCGCTTTTACCGAATCCATGTACATTTGCGTTGTGGTTCTGTAATTGCTGGCATGACCGGCATGATCAACATTATCGAAATGGCAAAATGCAACATCGGTATTGCTGGTGGTAATTTCCTGAATAATCCTGGTTTCGGTAGCATTATCATTTGCGCTGTTCTGTTTCACGGTTACATCAGGGGTTGCCACTATATAGCTATTGATTGAAGACCAGGTAACAATTGATGCGGTGCGCAACGCAGGCAAACTGGTTTTAATCTGCCTAAAAAAAGACGGGTAGTTTACAAAATCAGAACCCGAAAAACTATTATCGGATGCTTTGTGCTTGGCTACGCCCACACCGGTAAACAATGCCGACCAGCCATTTGATGACCATGTAGGCACCTGGGCCAATGCATTGGTACTGGTGTACGACTGATCCATTAAGGTTTTAAGGTTTGGTGCGTTTGTGGCCGTAATTGCTTTCCATACACAGCCATCAATACCAATAAACAAAACCTTTTTAGGTTTCACAACCAATGCACTCTTTGCTAAAGATTGTTCATCTGAAATTTGTTTTTCTTCTTGAATTGTCGTGCCGGCCTTTTTACAGGACATGATGGACAAAGCCGTTAACAAAATTAGGGATGGTAAAAGTTTTAATGTTTTCATAGTTAAGTTAAGGTTAAAATATTGTTTACATAAAATACAATTTTGTTTAACTAAACTAAACAAACGAATTGACAATTACAAAATTTTATTTCTTAAAATACTACATACTAGCGTGTTTAATACTACTCAATAATTGTTAGGTATATTGTCGCCTTAAATAACTTAAAACTGTATAACGGCTGATATCTATATTAAACGGGTCTATTTACCGGTTTTTTTAGGCCCGCGGTTGTCTAGAAACTCCCATTCTAATAGATGCGCTACCTGGTGTTCTTTTTTTACAATTTCATCAAACCGTTTTGCCAGTTCCGGATGTTCGGCAGCTACATCTTGCGCTTCAAAACGATCATTTTTAATGTTGAAGATCTGCCAGGCGGTATTTTTCGGGTTTTTACGCACGGCTGTTTTAACACCTTTCCAATCACCCATCCTGATGGCGAGCTGACCTCCGTTTTCGGGATATTCCCAATAAATATATTCGCGTTGTTTTTGTTTGGCAGGTGTTCCCAACAAAGTTGGCAGTAATGAAATGCCATCGGTGTTATTGGCTTTTGTTCCTGTTATTTCTGCAAAGGTAGCCATCATATCAAACTGTACCGATGCAAAATCGCTCACTGAATTTGCGGGGATTTTGCCTGGCCAGCGGGCAACTAAAGGTTCTCTTATTCCACCTTCATAAACATCCATTTTCAAACCCCTTGAACCGTTAACACTATTAAAAAATTTCGCATCAACGCCGCCATTAAAAGTAGCCCCATTATCACTCGAGAACATAATGATGGTATTATCATCAAGCCCCAGCTTCTTAATTTCCGCTAAAATAATGCCTACCTGATCATCTAAATACGTAATCATTGCTGCATAGGTTGATAAGGGATATTTAGTAGCGGCATAACCTTTTTGTCCGTAATATGGCCTTTCATTAAACAATCCTATGTATTTTTTGATGTATGCTTCTGGTGCCTGTAGCGAAACATGCGGGATAGTATAAGGCATGTAAAGAAAAAATGGTGCGTCCTTATGCCCTTCAATAAAATGGACCGCTTTTTTAGTGATCAGATCTTGCGAGTATTCTTTTCCTTTGAAATAATCCCAGTCGGCATCATGAAGTGTTTTTGTGCTGTCTAACTGGCGATGAACATCAATAAATGTATTGTTTAATGGAACCACCTGATCGTTTTCCCACAAATGGGTTGGGTAAAAGCTATGCGATTGCTTTTGATCTAAATAACCGTAATAATAATCAAAACCTTGTTTTAAGGGCGAACCTGAGGTATTATTCATTCCCAGCCCCCATTTTCCCGTTAATGCTGTGGCGTAACCAACTTGCTTCAACATTTTAGGAATTGTAAAAACGCCTTCGGGCAAAGGCATTTGTCCGGCCTCTAAACTATCAGGAAAACCACCCATTTCGTAATTTCCGCGGATATAGGAATGCCCTCCATGTTTACCAGTCATTAACATACACCTTGCGGGTGCACAAACGGGCGTACTGGTATAATGCTGCGTAAATTTCATCCCCTCTTTGGCCAACCGATCCAAATGAGGTGTTTTTATTTTTGTTTGTCCATATGGGCCGATATCAGCATAACCCAGGTCGTCTGCATAAATGTAAATGATATTAGGTAGTCTTTTGCCTGCCTTATTTGTTTTTTGCTGCGCCAATACCGATACCGCCATCATCATTACAGCAGCAAAAAACAGACACTTTTTTAATCCGGTCATAATTTTAGGTTTACATTACCAGCTTCTCACTTAAACCAGCAATAAAGATTTCTAATAAAAGTATCACCAGAAATCTGCTTAATCAAGCCTAAAAATCACGCAAACGATTGACCAATTTTATTGTTACTCAACAAATTAATTCAATTATTGATAAAATAAAATCCCGGTAGAAAATCACAAAACAAAAAAGACTCAGCTTATAAAAGCCAAGTCCATCAAAATCTATAAAGAATACTTGTTAATCGAAAGCAATCTGTTGCGGACCTGAGATTTTATCGATGTGACACGCGCACTTGCCGCCGCTAACTTTAATGATACCAGATTTAGTCTGACTAGTTTCTACTGATGTACCCGTAATTTTTAAATCATCCCCTTCTTCAGACAAGCTTTGAATATTACCATCATCAACTACAACAAAGGCTCCTTTTATGGTATTAATCGAAATGCTAGAATTGGCCTGCAGTTTCTCTCCGGTTCGCTGGTTGACTACTTTAAAGTCTTTTACTTCGGTAGCCTCGCCTTTGTTGTTTACAAACCTGATCCCTACCGAGGCAAACTGGTAAGTACACATTTTCTTTTCACAATCAGAAGTTTTATTTTTTTTGCACGAAAGCAGGGCCATACCCATTAATAATAGCAGCGTTATTTTTTTCATCGTTTTCCGGTTTTTAAGGAGAAACGACAAAAGCGATTAAAACGCTACAAATAATTAGCTACGAAAATGACCTTCGAATAATAGTTTGATTTCTAGCCGTATCGGGTATTTGTGACGGATAGCTTTTTCACCAAGAAGCTTTTAACACGTTAACCAGCATTCTTGTACCCGCATCTTTCACTGCAAATAGCCTTACCAAAAACATCAACCAGATAAAAACTATAAAAATCAAAATAAAGGGGTCCTGAAAAAGACAAATCAGTACAATAATGCCTGTTAATAGGATTTCAAAGGTTAAAGTGATATAAAAAGTAAAAGTGATACTTCCACCTTCAGGGTTAATTTCGAATATTCCTCCGTCTACACGACGAAAGGTTTCACTCCGGGAACCCAATCGCCATATATTATCCTTAAAGTCTATACCCTTTTGATCTTGTCTAGTTACATTATAACCTGACTTATCAAGTTCAAATAATATATTTTTAATTAAGTCAGTATTTGACAAATTCGTTTGAGCTACCCGTTTTTTGTATTGTATTTTAAACATTTTGAAAATCTACGCCAATATTTAAGGTTCAGGTAAGTGATTTGCCGGACCAATATAATAAGGTTTTCCTGCTATTATTGTAATGCCTTTAGATGATTGTTTATAGAGCGAAAAAGGTCATAGCGAGATCTTAAGGCTAGTGTGATTCTTATGATAAATGGGAATCTTTACTACTCACCGTTATACGCTCATTAAACAAGAATACCCGCCTAGGCATTCAAACTAATTTTATTTTTATTCTTCACAAGCCATAGGCCTGTAACGGCTTCGCAACAATCAACTCACATCTTATTTAGCTCATTAATTAAGATTGCTATTCCCATTCCCGTTAAAATCAATCCTCCTAAAAATATTTTCAGTTCCGCTACAAATAGCATATCGCTTGATTTATGTTTATAGAATCTGTTTCTAATCATTAAGATTATTCCAATTATCATGGTAACAAAACCTATTGAAAAAAGTGTGATGTCCATACTTTATTTATCCATAATAAGGTAGGCTGCCGAGCTTAAAGTAATACTAATTGACAACCTTCTTTAGCTCATCATATAAAACCAACAGCCCAAACAAGGTTAAAACTGAAGAACCTAAAAACACCCTCAATTTAGCAACAAACAGCATATCGCTTGTTTTATATTTGTAAAACTTATGGTTCAATATCAAAACCACGCCCAATATTGCAGCTATAATACCAACTATGAAAAATTGAATATTCATATTAATTTTTGTCTTTCTTTTTCATCAATTCTTCAGACATGCTTTTTGCCACTTATTGCCCCCCTGTTAAGAAATTGTTACCACCTTCCATCAGGATTAGTAAACTTAATAGGATTATCAAATCCATAGTTATATGGTGACCATCTTCTACCAGGCTCTGCCTGCTAAGACTAGATGGGGACGCTAAGACCAGAAAGGCACCCAACTCGCCAAACTATATTCCCGAACATATGGAGCCTCAAAGCCAGGCTAATCAAACTGGAACTCTTACAAAAATAACAAAGCCCAACAGTTTTAAACTGCTGGACTTTGATTTTGTCTTAGGCAGAAGTCACCCTGCACTTAACACTTGCGCCAGATTGGAGATTAATTCTATTATTTAAAAATAAGAATAAAAATATTAAGGATTATAATTACAGATATTCTCCAATAATTTGTTGAATTAAAAACATCACTATTGTTTTTTCTATTTAAAAATATATACAAGCTAACAGATAAAATCAGTAAGGCTTCTATAAGATAAAAGAACCAGCCCAGTTCTCCAAACATTTTAACTGTACAAGCACCAATAATTAACCAGATTAAAGCATATAAGATCCCAAATGATATTGAGCGAAAAATCCTTTTTTCATTTTTCACAGCGAACAAATACCAACAAAAAGCCAAATAATAAAAACTCAACAAGCAACAAGATACTAGTGCTGGAACAACAGAGCCTGTTTCTAATATAATTGATGAAATAGCTATTCCTCCAAATATTAGCTCTTCTGGTTTAAACCCTTTTAACAACATAATTGATAGACAAATAAAAGTATACCAATAACAACGAAAAACAGCCAATATTTTCTGTAAGACGACCAGCCATCATTTATGGAAAACCTAAGCAATATTCCTAAAAAAATAATTAAGACTGGTGCCAAAAAACCAATAAAAATCTGAAAACTCATAAATTTAAAAAAATATACTACACCAATAATTAGAAAAAAATAACAACCAATTTCTAGGAATAATACTTCCTTTATCAAAAACTTTCTAAGCCCTCTGTTTTTTTCTTATGCAAGATCCACCTTTTATTTGATGTTTGTAAATGAGGGCAGTTTTATTACATATTCAGTTTTTTGTTGCCTCCGTTTTGGCCTTAGCGAGACGCTAAGACTAGATGGTCAAAGCGATTAAAACGCTACAAAGAATCGGGCTTAAGGCTTATAATGATCGAAATGTCTAGTCCTTGAAAAAGTTGACTATTTATTTTACTAAATTATAAAAATAAAAGAACCATTAAAATCTATTTTG
>NZ_JBWKYI010000028.1:0-75091 GCF_059423705.1 Pedobacter sp. GW460-11-11-14-TSB4 | reverse complement strand
ATATAGGTTACAAAGAGTTGATTTAAAAATGGATAAAAAACAACTACTTTCAATAAATAAAAAAAGATCAAGAACTCCTTTAATTAAAAATTGGGGATATAAATTAGAACTATCATCAGTTTAATTCATATAATTATAGTTGTATTATTGAGCAAAAAAGCCGTATCACAATTATTATGATACGGCTTTTTATGTTTACCTAATTAATTATAACCGGGATTTTGTGCTAAGTTTTCATTAAGTGTTCGTTGAACTTGTGGAATTGGAAACAAGTTCCTAAATGTTGCAGAAGGTGCATGATCCCACCAGCTTCCGGTAGTAAACTTACCAAAACGAATTAAATCATCTCGGCGGAAACCTTCAAAAACAAATTCTCTACCTCTCTCGTTCAATAACTCATCAAGTGTTAAAGTTGCAGTTGTGTATTCATTTGCAGGCCAGGTTGCAGACGTAAATGCACGTTTTTTGCAATCGTTAACCAACTGAACTGCTTGAGCATTTGCTGTACCACTATTTTTACGCATTAATGCTTCGGCTTTTGCAAAATAAACCCAAGTTAAGCGATATAGATTCCAGTCTGTACAATTATAGTTAAGATCAATTGCAACAGGCAAGCCACCTACTGTACCAGCAACGTTGTTTCCTAATTTATATTTATTAAAACGAACACCACTGTTTTCTTCTCCTTCACTCATGTTAGAAACTGTAGAGCCTACTTTGGCACGACGAATTTCATCAACAAAATTAATTTGTTGACCATCGTACTCATTACCACCAGAAGCAAGTGCTTGCTGCCCATTGTCAAATCTAACTTGAGGGCCTTGTAATAACCAAGTTGTTTTTCTCAAATCATCAGTATTATACTTTGTGTAGTTACCTGGAACCATTACCACTCCATTATTTCCATTTCTAGAACCACCATAGATTCTGTCTTGTTGGAAATGGAAGAATTCACCTGTCCATGATGGCTGTGAATTAGCTATTCTAAATTCATAAGCAATAGCAAAAATCACTTCTTTAGACAAATCATTTGTGCTTTTAAATTGGTCGGTAATATTTGCATCAAGTGCCATATTTCCATTTTGTCCACCAGCTTCATTGTTAATTAATTTATCAGCAGCAGCTATACAATCATCCCAACGAGCAGTTCCTGTCCAAATTTCAGCATTTAGGTAAAGTTCAACTAACATAGCATAACCACCAGCTTTAGTCATTCGGCCAATCATATTTCTTGATAAGTTTGGTGCCTTATCAATATTATCTTTGATTTCTTTTTCGATAAAAGCAAAAACTTCAGCACGCGGTCTAGTCTCTGGTTTTGCAGGAGTACCCACTTTGGTTACTATCGGAATGTTTCCAAAAAGATCCATCAATTTTAGATAGTGATATGCTCTTAAAAGCTTTAATTCAGCAATATAACCGTCTTTTTCTATTTGGGTTATGCCCATTTGCTCTAAGTTACGCTTTTCTAAGTTTTCGATTGGATCGTTACAGTATCCAATACCTCCGTACATTAAAGACCAAGCGTTATTCAATGGCCCGTCATCACTTAACCAGGTATGGTAGTGTAACCGTTTCCATTTACCACCATCTTCTCCATGTCTTCCTTTTGTTGGCCATGCCAACTGATCGCCAGAAAGTTCTGATGGTCTCCACCATCCATCTTGACCTGATGGTGTTGCCCAAGCATTTGCATGAGTATATGGTCTTAATACCGCAGATAAAACTTCGTTTTTGTTATTGTAATAATTATCAGTGATTAGCTGACTATATATCTTCTCGTCTAAGTTAGTACATGCATTAAATAATACAGGTGAAACTAAGAGTACAGACAGAATAATTTTTTTATATGTTTTCATTTTTCTTATTATTAAAATCCAAAATTAACACCGAACACAAAACTTCTGGTTGTTGGATAAGGACTTCTGGTATCAATACCTAAACTGCGTCCATTAATTTCTTGCCCCAAGCCCGTGTCTTGAATCAAATCAGGATCGTTACCTGTATAACCCGTTAATAATGCCAGGTTTTGACCAACGGCATATAAGCGTAAGCTTCTGATTGCCTTATCTTTAAATTTGAATGTATAACCTAAAGTTACCTCATCAACTTTTAAGAAGCTTCCGTTTTCCAGATAATAATCAGAATACATATACGTATCGTTGATTTCCGCATATTTAGTAAAGGCACTGTTTAATAAGTTACCCTGTGTTCCGAATTTGTTTCCATAAGATAAAGCAACAGTATTTAATACATCAAAGTCTAATTTACTTCTTAAGAAAATTCTCAAATCAAATTGCTTGTAGGTAAAAGTATTTCCTAGTGACAAGTAATATTTAGGAATTGCATTTCCAATAACCTGCAAATCGGTTTGATCACGGAAAGGAGACGTATTAATTTGTGCATTTGGCACCGCTTGACCAGCACGATTAGTAAATAACCATTTACCATCTGGTGTGAAGCTGTTAAAACGTTTACCCCAGAATTCGCCAATGTTACGACCTTCGTATGTACGGAACGCGTTACCGAGATCGCCTGCGCCACCGATACCTCCAAATTGTTCCATATCTCTTCTGAATTCGTCATTTGAAAAAGTTACCAGCTTGTTATCAATTGTGCTTCCTGCAAAATCAACATTCCATGAAAAATCTTTATTCTTTATTGCGGCATAACTCAACGTTAATTCAATACCTTTTGCAGAAATTGTACCTACGTTAGTGTAAATAGTACTTGCAACATAAGGAGGTTGTGGAGAAGTATAAGTATAAAGTAAATCTTCAATATCACGTTTGAAAACATCTACCGAGCCACTCAATTTGTTGTTGAACATGGCAAAGTCCAAACCTAAGTTATATTCCTTTTTACGTTCCCATCTTAAATTTGGATTTGGATTACGTGATGGGCCATAAGTTTGTAGCCACTGGCCTCCAGGAAAAGGATAGAGATTACCTGTACTTAAGGTTACTAAAGATGCATAGTTTGCAAAGCCAGAGTTACCAGTTTCGCCGTATCCTGCTCTAATTTTTAAGAAATTAAGCCATTTGGCATTTTCCATAAATTTCTCGCGGGTAATTTCCCATGATGCAGAAACTGCTGGGAAACTTGCCCACTTATTGTTCGCTCCAAATTTTGATGATCCTTCTCTTCTTAATACAGCCTCGAAGTTAACTTTACCATCGAAAGTATAGTGCACACGACCAAATAAAGCTATTAAAGTGTTATCGTTTTTATTACTGGCAATACCGATTCTATTGACTGCAACCGGCACACTTCCCAAGTTGTTTTCCTCGAAAATATCGTTTGTATAGCCGCGGTTGTTTGCGCTGAAAGATTCGTTTACTTCATAACGGTAAGAATAACCAATCATACCAGTTAAACGATGTTTATCTTTAATCGTTTTACTGTACTCAATTGTTGGCTCAAAGTTAAAGTTTTCGTTTAATTCAGTCCCTTTATAAGCATAACCACCACCTGGTGCATCACCATTTTCTACAGAATTTTGACTTCCAAGTAAACGATATTGATTATCAACAAACTGATTTCTCTGATAAGCAACAAATGCTGATGCTTTCAGATCTTTCATAATGTCTATGTCTATTTTACCATCAACAGAATAAGTTTGCTGATTTCTTTTACTTGTCTCTTGTGCTAAACGAGCAATCTCATTGGTAATATTTCTGGTAAATAAATAAGAACCATTAGGATTATAATACGATTCAGTAGGATTTTTGGTTAAAACAGCTTCCCAGCCACCCCCACCTAATAAATTGGCCCTATTGATGTTCGAAGCAACATTAAACATGGCAGTAACTTTATCTTTAAAGCCCTTTTGTGTTAAGCTCATTCTAAATTGATATTGTTCTCTGCTGTTTTCTCTTGCAAAACCATCTAACTTATTATATGTAAATGATCCACGATAGTTTGATTTATCGCTACCACCAGAAACCGATAAATTCTGATAGTTCGTTAAATTATCTTTATTAATAAGATCGTCGAAATAATTAAAGTCGCCGCCATAATCTTTAGCTGTATATTGTCCAGCTGCAATTTTTTCTCTGAATTGAGTTGCATTCATGAAATCAGGACGCTCGTACAATGTTTCGTGTTTTGCGTAACCATTGTAACTGAATTGAGCAGCTCCTTTACGGCCTTTTTTAGTGGTAACCAAAATAACACCCGCATTGGCCCTGGTACCGTAAATTGCTGCCGCAGAACCGTCTTTTAATACAGTGAAAGATTCGATATCATCTTGTTGTAATAAATCTAAATTACCACCTGGAATTCCATCAATTACAATAAGCGGGCTCGCTGTACCTGAAATTGAAGTAACACCACGAAGCTGAATAGCTACGCCGGTGTTGGGGTTAGAGCTACTTCTGGTAATTTGTAAACCAGCTACTTTACCTTGTAATAAATCCAGCGCGTTTCTAGCACCACTTTGCCTGAATTGGCTGGTGTCTACTTTAGTGATAGCAGATGTTAACTCTCTTTGACTACGGCTGCCATAACCTACTACTACCACATCATCCAATTTAGTATCAGCAGATACCACTAATTTAATGTTTAATGTGTTTTGATTTGTTATGGTAATGTTTTGCGTTAAATAGCCTACATAGCTGATCCTGATCACATCACCTGTACTGGCTTCGATAGTAAACTTGCCGGCAACATCTGTTACAGCGCCTTTGCCCGAAGTTATATTCTTAATACCAACACCCGGTACTGGCTGGCCATTTTCATCGACAACGGTTCCTGCCACATTTTTTTGCGTCTGGACGTACCCGGTAAATGAATTTGCATACAAGCCTCCCCCTGTACCTTCCCACTCCGGATTCATTGAAAATGCCGGGCTATTTAGCAACACAATTGCAGCAGACAGCCCCGTAATTTTAAGTAAATTAATTTTCATTAACGGTTTTGTTAAATTATAAATGATTAGTTATTTGTTTTCCTGGTAATATTTTATCTGTGATGGAAATGACCAGACTGGATTACTTGCCTGACATTTTCGAGTGCTTTATTGATTTAAAATTTTGATTGGCAATAGCAGAAACGAACTTCAAGCATCAAGTCTATCTCTGCAGTCTCATGGAGCTGTTAAATTTCAGAAGGGGATGCTGTAATTCTCATAAAAACGACTTGGTTATGCTAAAACGTTTTAGCAAATCAATTATAGGTATTTTAAATTATAATAAAACGTTTTAGTAAGTAAAAAAAATATTACAATTGAACGAAGGTCAATTTTTTTTAGTCTCTAATGACTAAGCGGGCGGGGATAATGACCTCTTCTGCAGGCAGTTTACCTTTTGAAGAAAGCCGGCTTAAAATGAGTTTGATGATGGTTTCGGCTATTTCCTCCAGGGGTTGCTGGATAGCCGAAATACGTGGGGTATGCAGTTCGAATGCTTCATGATCATCATATGCAATCACTCCGAAATCATCCCCTACTTTTTTATTGATTTGTTTAAGCGCCTTTAAGCCGCTAATGGCCAGATAATTGGTCGCAAAAAGCACGGCATCTATTTGTTTTTGCTGAAGTAACTCTTGAATCTGCGCAATGGTTTCGCTTTCTTCCTGATTAAAATGGATCTTTAAAACCAGCTTGTCGTCATATTTGATTCCATTATCTTCCAAGGCTTTTTTATAACCATCGTATCGCTCTATAATTTGTTGCACATTGATATCAGTGGTAACCAGGGCGATGTTCTTTTTACCCTGATCGATAAAACTCTGGATGGATTGATATGAGGCATTAAAATGATCTGCTCCAACATAACTGGTATTAATATCCTGCAAATTCCTGTCGAAGAGTATTACCGGATTTCCATCGTCCAGCAGCATTTGTATATCTTCTTCTATTCCCTTAATTGGAGAGATGATATAGGCATCAACTTTTCGCGATTTGAACATGTTGATCAGCTCTTTCGCTTTATCGATACTGTTTTCTGTACTGGAATAAATAATTTTATAGCCTTTTTTATAGGCTTTATCTTCGATTAACCTGGCAATCCTGGAAAAGAATGAATTGGAAATATCTTCGATAATTAAACCGATGATATTGGAGTTACCGGTTCTTAAACTTCTGGCAATCTGATTAGGCTTATAACCGCTTTCTTCGATAATTTTCTCCACCTTCTCTATTACTGCTTCGCTTATCGATTTCTCTTTTGCTTTACCGTTAATAATGAACGAAACTGTGGTAATGGATACATTTGCTTTTACGGCTATATCTTTGATAGAAAGCGATTTCATTTGGTTGGATTCTTTTAAGTTAATCGATTCAAAGCTAAATAAAAATTGCAGCTTTTAAATTTTTGTCCGTTATAAAGACGCAATTTAACATTTTTTATGTTAATCGTTTTAGAAACGCTTGTTAAAGGATGTCACAATGTAAACAGGAAAGCTTAAAACAACAAAAGACGCCGATAAGGCACCTTTTTGTATCAAAATTAATATCCTGCATGTAACAGTAAGTTCATCATTAAACCACTTTACCCTATCGAATTATTTAGTGTAAATACGTCGTAATTAACCTGGCCGTTTTTGCCGAAGCACCTGGTTTCCCCATCAGTAAAAGCAGCTCGTCGTAATGTTTTAACATCTCGTTCCGGCCAGCCCCTTCCAGGATCATTTTAAGTTCTCCGTTTACTTTTTGGGTGTTACAATCTTCCTGGATAAGTTCGGTTACAATTTTCTTGTTTACAATCAGGTTAACGAGCGAAATGAATTTAATTTTTACTAACATTCTGGCAATGGCAATTGAAATGGTCCCGCCCTTATAAACCACCACCTGTGGAACTTTAAACAAAGCGGTTTCTAAGGTAGCCGTTCCGGAAGCGACAATTGCAGCATGGGCATGGTGCAACAAATTATAGGTATTGTTAAAAAGCAGGTGAACTTTTTTGTCTCCTGTAAACTGATGATAGTAACTTTCGGTAAAGGTTGGTGCAGCAGCAATGGCAAATACAAAATCGGGATAACTTTCCGTAATGCTTAACATCACCGGCAGTAAACGCTCAATTTCCTGTTTCCGACTACCGGGTAATAAGGCAATAATTTTTCCATCTCCCAACTGATGGTTTTCACGAAAATCTGGATCTGGTGTAAACTGCGCGATTTCGTCTAATAGCGGGTTACCAACATAATCCACCTTCATGCCCCACTCTTGGTAGAAATCCACTTCAAAAGGCAATATACAGAACATATGATCGACCACCTTTTTGATTTTCAGCACCCGCTTCTGGTTCCAGGCCCAAACTTTAGGCGAAATATAATAACATACTTTTATACCGTTGGCTTTTGCAAACTCCGCAATTTTTAAATTAAAACCCGGAAAATCAATCAGGATCAGCACATTAGGCTTCCATTTTAAAATATCATCCTTACAGGCCTTAAGATTTCTGAAAATGGTTCGTAAATTTAAGATCACCTCGGTAAAACCCATAAAAGCCATATCGGCATAGTGTTTAACAAGCATTCCACCTTCGGCTTCCATTTTATCGCCCCCGAAATACCTGAACACAGCTTCGCCATCCTCCGCTTTTAAGGCTTTCATTAAGTTGGCGCCATGTAAATCGCCTGAGGCTTCTCCGGCTACGAGGTAGTATTTCATGTTGTGGATGATGTATGAGGTAAAATGGAAGATGGACAATGGCAGATGCAGGTAAAATCCCCGTCATCCTTATTACATGTTCCATTTTCCATCTTTAAAAAACTTTATAAGCAAAAAATACAAAAGCGCACAAAAACGTTGCAGCCAATATACCTCTGCCGATATTTTCTTTATTGTATTTAAAAAAGTATTGCATGGTATAAGCATTTATAGCAATACCACCAATGTATAACAGATCTGCTTTAGCAAGCGAAGCCACATGGTGAATGATATACCAGGCCATAGAACAAAATATTGCCGGCACAAGTAAACCAATGCCCAAACCCATCCATACCGAATTATTTAATCTTTTTAACTGATCAATCATAAGGGTATTGCTTAACCTAAATTAATGCCATCGGGCGCTGAAATTTTAGCACCAGCAGGCTTCGAATCCTTGTTCCCTATAAAATCCCAGCTGTTTAAGGTTTGTATAGCGTGATGCGCGGTTAAGTCAAACTGAACCGGAACGATCGAAACATAATGGTGTTCCAAAGCCCAAACATCGGTATCTTCTCCTTTATCGAAATTTTCGAAAACACCCGTTAACCAATAGTAAGGACGTTTGTAAGGATCTGTCCTTTCATCAAATTCTTCCATCCACTTGGCATTAGCCTGGCGGCAAACCTTAACGCCTTTCAGCTGATCGCCCTTCGGGAAATTAACATTTAAAAGGGTTCCCTCAGGTAAACCATTGGCTAAAACCTGCTCACAAATGTTTTTAATGTATTTTTTGGTATGACTAAAATCGGCATCGGCTGCAAAATCGTCTAAAGAGAAACCAATAGATGGAATTTTTTCTATGGCGCCTTCTACTGCGGCCGACATGGTACCTGAATAGAGTACATTAATCGAGTTATTTAGTCCGTGATTAATACCCGACACGCACAAATCAGGTTTTTTACCTTTAAAAATTTTATTTACAGCAATTTTAACGCAATCAACCGGGGTTCCGCTGCATTTATACATTTCTACACCTGCATAAAGATCAACCTTATCAAAACGGATTGGTTTACCTATGGTAATGGCATGTCCCATTCCGCTTTGCGGGCTATCTGGTGCAACCACCACCACATTGCCCAGCTCCTGCATTACCTCCATTAAATTTTTAATGCCTGTAGCTGTAATGCCATCATCATTTACAACTAAAATATTTGGTTTTGTGCCCTGCTTTGTCATGCCGGTAAAAATACAGATTATAAATTCAAGGCACAATAAAGCATGGTTTATATGCAAAAATCATTTATTCCTAGATTTTTAGTTTTGAAATCAAAATTATTTCATTCCCTGCAAGAAAGCATATATATTTGAATAAATAACTTATTAAAAATGAAGGCTGTATTTGAGATCACACTTAAACCAACAGGTACGCATTCATGATCATAAACCAAAACCAATTCAATGAAATTCAAACTATTTACTTTGGCTTGTTTTCTAATTACGGGTTCTTTAGCGAAGGCGCAAACAACCTACCAATGGAAAACAGGAACATCTGGTGGCTTTGCCTACAAGTATGTAACCAACGATCCGACCAAAACACGTTTTTATACTTTAAAAAACGGTTTGACAGTAATTTTATCTCAAAATAACAAAGAGCCTAATATTACCTACAAAATGGCGGTAAGAGCGGGCAGTAATACCGATCCGCGTACCAATACCGGTTTGGCACATTACTTAGAGCACCTTCTGTTTAAAGGAACGGATAAATTCGGAACGCTGAATTATGCCAAAGAAAAACCACTTTTAGATAAGATTGAAGCCCTTTACGAAACCTACAACAAAACTACCGATCCGGCTAAACGTAAAGAGATTTATAAGGAAATTGATAAAACTTCGGGCGAAGCTTCTAGTTATTCTATCGCAAATGAGTACGATAAAATGATGAAATCGATCGGAAGTAATTCTACCAACGCCCACACTTCGGTAGAAGAAACGGTTTATGAAGAAGACCTGCCATCAAATGCCATTGATAAATTTTTGGCTGTACAGGCAGAACGTTTCCGTGCCCCTGTTTTCCGCATCTTCCATACCGAGTTAGAAGCGGTTTATGAAGAGAAAAACATTGGTATGGACAACGATGGCCGTAAAATGTACGAGAAAATGTTGTATGCTTTGTTTCCAACACATAACTACGGACAACAAACCACCATTGGTACGATCGAGCATTTAAAAAATCCGTCGTTAATCGAAATCAGAAAATATTACAACAAATATTATGTGCCTAATAATATGGCCTTAATTATGAGTGGCGATATTAATTATGATGATTTAATAAAAAAAATCGACAAAGATTTTGCCTACATGGTTCCAAAACCATTTTCACTTTACAATCCGGCACCAGAAAAACCATTAACACAGGTTCAAACGGTTGACATTTACGGTCCAAGTGCTGAAAACTTATATGTTGCTTACAGGGGTTTCGCCCAAAATACCCACCAAAGTTTATTACTAGATTTAATCGGTAGCATTTTGGCAAACGGTAAAGCGGGTTTAATGGATATCAACATCAATAAACAACAAAAAATGTTGAGGGCCAGTGCTGGTTATAACTCGATGAAAGATTACGGAATTTTCATTTTATCAGGCTCACCTAAAGCCGGACAAAGTTTAGAAGATGCCCAAAAATTATTATTGGAGCAGGTAGAATTGCTTAAAAAAGGTGAGTTCGACGAAAGCCTGATTAAAGCAACAGTTTCTAACATTAAACTGGCCGAACTTCAAAGCTTCGACAATAATGATGTTCGTGCAGATTTCGCCATGAACGCCTTTATCCAAAATCGCGGTACCGAATGGGATAAAACCCTGGCCTCAACCGATGCAATGGCCAAAGTAACCAAAAAGGAAATTGTAGACTTTGCCAACAAGTTTTTCATCAATAATTATGTTTCTATCTTAAAACATAAAGGCGAAGACAAGAGCATTATTAAAGTAGAAAAACCAGCCATTACCGCGGTAAAAACTAATGTTAATGAGGTTTCTCCATTCACCAAAAATATTATAGCTGCTCCGGTAAAACCTATAGCACCTAAATTTTTAGATTATACCAAAGACCTTAATTTTGGTAAAGCAGGTATTGCTGATGTAATTGCCGTTCAAAACACCGAAAACGGAATTTTCCGTATGAGTTACCGTTTTGATATGGGTTCTTACAACTATAAGTTATTGCCTTATGCTGCTCAATATTTAGCTTTCTTAAGTACCGATAAATATTCGGCTGAGGATATTAGTAAAGCATTTTACAACATTGCCTGTAGCTATAGCATAAATGTTGGCACCGATGTAACTACCGTTTCAATTAGCGGTTTACAAGAAAATTTTGATAAAGCAGTAGCCCTGGTAGAAGATGTACTGGCTCACTGCAAACCAAACGAAAAAGCCTTGGAAGATTTAAAAGGTCGTTTGTTAAAATCGAGAGATAACGCAAAACTGAATAAATCGTCAATTCTTGGCGGCTTAATGAGTTATGCACAATATGGCGCAGATAATCCTTTCAATTATGGATTAACTAACGATGAGATCAAAAATATGAAATCTGCAGATTTGATCTACATCTTACACAACCTGACCAATTACAAACACACCATTACTTACTATGGGCCTAAAACTTTAACAGCCTTCTCTGCTGATATTGTAAAAGCACATCCATTGGCAAAAGAATTTAATGATGCTGCGCCAATTAAGAAGTTTGTGTACACCAAAACCGATTCGAACAAAGTTTACTTTGCCGATTACGATATGGTACAGGCCGAAATCCGTTGGGTACGTAATGCCGGCCTTTACGATCCAGCCAATGCTGCAAAAATTGCCTTATTTAACAACTATTTTGGAGGCGGTATGGGTTCTGTGGTATTCCAAACCATTCGCGAATCTAAAGCACTGGCTTATTCTACTTTCGCGGTATATTCTTCTCCTAACACTAAAGAGAAAGAGAATACCATTATCGCTTATGTAGGTACGCAAGCCGACAAAATGAACGAAGCAGTTGCAGGTATGAATGAGTTATTAACCACTTTACCTGAGTCGGATAAGTCATTTGCACTATCTAAAACAAATTCATTAAACGGTATGGAAACCAGCCGTATTACCAAAGATGGAATTATCTATACCTATTTGGCAGATAAAAAATTAGGTTTTGATCACGACTCGAGAGTTGATGAATATGCGAATTTAAAACCATTAACTTTTAATGATGTAAAATCATTCCACCAGACTAATCTTTCGGGCAAACCTTACAGTTACTGTATTGTGGCTTCCGAAAAGAAAATCAACATGGCTGATTTAGCAAAATTCGGTCCGGTAACTAAATTAAGTCTGGAGCAGATTTTTGGATATTAAAAAGGTAGAGGGTAGGAAGGCGGAAGGTTTAAGGTAGAACCTGATGCTTCAATATCAAAATGACCAGCGATTCCCGGAAACGGGGATCGCTTTTTTGTTTAGTTCGATAGTTCATTAGTCATTGGTTTACTAGTTCATTGGTTGCATGATGCAAAAAAATCCCTGTTAATCCGTGCCTCGGTGGCTAAAAAGTTCATTAGTCATTGGTTCACTAGTTCATTGGTTGCATGATGAAAAAAAAAAAATTGTATTTCGTGTCTTGGTGGTCAAAAGCAGTAACATCTTCCGTGTTAATCTGTGCTTCCGTGGCTAAAAAGTTCATTAGTCATTGGTTCACTAGTTCATTGGTTGCATGATGCAAAAACAAATTGTGTCTTCGTGTCTTGGTGGTCAAAAGCAGTAACATCTTTCGTGTTAATCCGTGCCTCCGTGGCTAAAAAGCTCATTAGTCATTGGTTCACTAGTTCATTGGTTACATGATGCAAAAAAAACAAATTGTGTCTTCGTGTCTTGGTGGTCAAAAGCAGTAACATCTTCCGTGTTAATCCGTGCTTCCGTGGCTAAAAAGTTCATTCGTTATTGGTTCACTGGTTCATTGGTTGTGTGATCCAGAAAAACAAGTTGTGTATTCGTGCCTTAGCGGTAAAAAACCAGTGCATCCAAAATATCCTTCACCGAAAATTTAGCCCCGCAAACAAACTCATCAGCGGCACCATAATAAATCGTTAATTCATCTCCGTTAACGATATGCCCGTTTGTAAATACCACCTCACCAAAGAAACCATGTAATTCATAATTGGCAGTTGGCACCATAATCGGTTCTTCGGTTCTGGCCAGTACTTCAGATGGATCGTCGAGCGCCATTAAAAATGCACCTAAACAATACTGATGTTTTTCGTTAGCACCATGATATATTTCGAGCCACCCTGCTGTGGTTTTTATGGGTGCGGCACCTGCGCCCACGCGGGCATTATCCCACAGGTTAGCTCTGGTTTTGATAATACATTTGTGTTTGCCCCAATACACGCCATCGGGAGATTCGGCCAGCCAGATATAATTACCACCCAAAGCTACACTGCTGGGGCGGTGTAAAGCATAAAATTTACCGTTAATGCGTTCTTCAAATATGGCGCAGTCTTTATTATGTGGTGGGATAATCATGCCGTGATTTTGGAAAGTTTTCCAATCTTTCGTGCTACGCATCCCCACACCTACTCCATGCTCCGAAACAGCGGTAAAAGTTAAATAATAAGTATCGCCAATTAAGGATACACGGCAATCCTCAATTCCAAATGTTTCATCCTCCCCCTCTCCCTGCAGTAAAGGGTAACCCGCTGGCTGATAAAAATGAATACCATCATCGCTGCAAACCAATCTTAAATGAGAAAGCGTGGTTAAGTAATCAGCACCTTTGTAATTAATTACCCTTGGATCCCTGGCATTGAGTTCCGGATCATTTTCTTCAATAGCTATAATTTCTATACCACCTGCTTTCAATACCGGAAAAGAGATTATACCCTCCTTTTGTTTTGGTCTTTCGGCAACACGGATCAGCAGCCATATTTTCCCTTCAAATGTAAAAACGCCGGGATTGAGCAGACATACAATCTCCAGACCTTCCCTGCTGGGTACGAGATCTTTTGGAGATAATATTGGATTTTGAGGAAACCGCTGGGCTATATCGGCCATAAAAATGTTTTTAAAGCAAACAGGCGACCAAAATTTGACCGCCTGTTCCGCTATTGAATTGATATTATAAGGAGTTTATCCATTTCACAAGTTCATCTCTTCCTTTTCCTGTCTTTTGTTGCAGTTTCCCCAACAATTCATCGTCCTGACCTTCTTCGTGTTTTAAATCATCGTCAGTTAAATCAGCATAAGCTTGTTTAACCTTTCCTTTTATTTCATTCCACTTTCCTTTTAATTCTAACTTATCCATGCTCGTATTTTTTTTGATTTAAACAATGTAATTTCTAAATCTAATAACAGTTTTCGCCACTATTTGTTTTGATTTAAGCATATTAAACCAAACAATGGGCTGATTTTGTCCTGACACACATGGTTTTTTACATATTTTTAGTTACATTAAGAGTATCATTTCTATGAATGAATAAACATTATTAACTAAACTAACAATTTGATGAAAAAACTACTCTTATGTATGATTTTATCTCTCGGTGTAATTTCATTTGCTTTCGCACAAGGCAAGGTAATTAGCGGGAAAGTAACGTCGGCCTCAGGACCCATTCCTGGGGTTAGCGTATTTGTAAAAGGCTCACCATCAACCGGTACGCAGAGCGATGCCACGGGAGCTTTTAAATTAACAGTTTCGGAAGATGCCAAAACAATCGTTTTTAGCTTCATCGGTTTTAAGACCAAAGAAGTACCCATTAGCGGACAAACGGTCAATGTAAATCTGGAAGAGGAAAATAATACCTTATCTGATGTGGTTGTGGTGGGTTATGGTACTCAGAATAAACGGGATGTAACAGGTTCTGTAGCTTCTGTTAAATCGAAAGACCTGGAGAACCTGCCCGTAACAAGCTTCGAGCAGGCCCTTCAGGGAAAGGCAGCTGGTGTACAGATTGCCGCACAAAATGGAAAACTGGGGCAAGGCATAACGGTTAGAGTAAGGGGGGCTGCATCGGTAACGGCTGGAAGTGAACCACTCTATATTGTTGATGGAATCCCGATTACTTCAGGTGATTTTTCCAGCACCACGGCGCCAACCAGTGCCTTGGCAGATTTAAACACCAATGATATTGAATCTATTGAAGTATTAAAAGATGCCTCTGCTTCTGCAATTTATGGTGCAAGAGCTTCAAACGGAGTTGTTTTGATTACCACGAAACAAGGTAAGGTGGGCAAAACGCTTATCCAGTTTAATGCACTGGGCGGCATCAGTACACCTTCCAATCACAGAGAATTTCTAACTGCTGAACAATATGTTAAAATAGAACGCAGAGCAGGCCAGGGTGCAGCAAATCAGGATTTCCTTAACGGAGATTATGCAACATTACAAGAAGCACTTGACGATTACAGTGCAAGTGTTGAAGCACGTTTAAACCGTTATTCGGCAGGCAATAACGATTATCAGACTTACAAGGTCAATACCAATTGGGAAGCTGCATCTTTTCAAGACAATCCGGTTACCCAGCAATACGATCTGAATTTAACAGGCGGAAATGAAAAGACAAAATTTTATATCGGTGGCCAGGCGCTAGATCAAAACGGAATTGTGATTGGGAACAGCTACAAACGTTATAGCGGCAGATTAAACCTGACCAATAAAGTAACTGACTTTTTAGAAGTTGGCGTTAACCTTAATTTCTCAAATAGCATTAATAACAGGTTATCAAATGATAATGCTTTTTCAAGTCCGTTACAATCTGTTGCACTCTCACCGATCACACCGTTTATCGATCCCCGATCGGGTTTAATTAGCGGAACCTTACCAGGAGCAGCTTCAAATTATCCGGTCTATTATAATCCATTTATCAGTGTCGACAATGCTTTTTACAAAGCAACCGTATACAGAACCATTGGTAAAGCTTTTGCGAACATCAACATTGCCAAAGGACTAAAGTTTAGTACTGATTTCTCTATCGATAACTTAAATCAAAACGAAGAAAGTTATTATGGATCATTAACCTTTAGAAACACTGGTACCTCAAATGGATATGGGCAAAATATTTCAACTTTTGTAATTAATGCCAATACCAATAACTTTTTCAGTTATAATGCATCAATCGGAAAAAGTGCTTTTGATTTTGTTTTGGGTACGAGTTATCAAAAATCAACCACCAAATACAGCACCATTGAAGGGCAGGATTTCCCAAGCGATTCTTACATTAAATTGGGATCTGCTGCAACCAAGGTGATCGCAACCAGCAACGAAGGTGCATTTAGCTTTTTATCGTATTTCTTTAGGGCTAATTACAAATATAACGAACGTTATTTACTTGGCTTTAGCGTAAGGGCTGATGGTTCATCCCGTTTTGGAACTAATAATAGGTACGGATATTTCCCTGCAGGTTCATTGGCCTGGATTGCTTCTGAAGAAGATTTCTTAAAACAAAGCGAAACCATCAGTTTATTAAAATTTAGAGTGAGTTATGGTTTAACAGGTAATGCCGAAATCGGCAATTATTCTGCCCGTGGTTTATTTAGCGGAACAGGCGCATACGGAGGTTTACCCGGACAAATACCTTCGCGGATTGCCAATCCCGATTTAACCTGGGAAAAAACCAAACAACTTGATATTGGCTTCGACTTTGGGATCTTAAAGAATAGAATTACAGGCGTTTTTGATTTCTATCAAAAAAACACAACCGATTTATTGTTGGATGTACCTATTCCGCAAACAACGGGTTTCTCTACCAAAACTCAAAATTTAGGCTCCTTAAAAAATACAGGTTTTGAATTGGGCATTAACACCGAAAATTTTGTAGGTGCCTTCAAATGGTCAACTGCCATAACAGGCGCCATTAACAACAACAAGATTACCAATTTAGGTGGGCAGATTTTAAACAGTAATGAAATAAATGCGGCCATTTCAGGTCAACCAATCGGAGTATTTTACATACCGGAATACGCAGGTGTAAATTCTGCAAATGGAGATGCGCTTTATTACCTCAACACTACTGATGCTTCGGGCAATGTAAACAGATCAACCACTACAGATATTAATCAAGCACAAAGAATATTTGCAGGCAACCCCAACCCTAAATATACATTCGGCTTAAACAATACTTTTTCGTACAAGAATTTTGATTTAGGTATATTTTTCCAGGGTGTAAAAGGCAATAAAATTTTCAATGCAGGTGGCCAGTACATGAGTGCAAATGCATCAAACGGTTATGATAACCAAACGGCTGATCAAATGAATTATTGGGATAAACCAGGTGATGTAACACTTGTTCCCGAGCCTCGCTTATTTGCAGGTAACGGCATTGGAAACTCCACCAGATACCTTTCTGATGGTTCATACGTCCGCTTAAAAACATTAACCCTTGGTTATACCTTCCCGGCTTCGGTATTAACAAAAATTAAATTGAGCAAATTAAGATTATATGCTACAGCACAAAATTTAGCGACAATTACAGGTTACAAAGGGTGGGATCCAGAGGTAAATGCCGATTATCAATCGACAAATATTAATCAGGGTGTAGACTTTTATTCTGCACCACAACCACGTGTAATTTCATTTGGTATTAACATTGGCCTATAATTAAAAAAGAATCAAAATGAAAAAGACATATATAAATAATATCATATTTACTTGCATGCTTTTGATGGCGATATCATCGTGCAAAAAACCGCTTGATATAAATCCTGTTGATACCATTGAGCAAAAAAATGCTTTACTCACTTCAAAAGATGTTGAAGGTGCCTTAGTTGGTGCGTACTCAGATCTTGGCAGCCGTAATTTCTTTGGTGGCCGTCCGTTTTTAATAACGGATTTTTTAGCAAATACTGATGCCATTGAATGGTTTGGCACCTACGAGGAATTAACTCAAGCCATTAATAAATCACTTTTAAAAACCAATACCTTTGTCGATAATGTTTGGGCTGCAGGTTACACATCAATTAATGATGCCAATAATGTTATAGCAGCCATTGATAAAGTAGAAGCGGCCAAAAAAAGCAGGGTTGAAGGTGAAGCGAAATTTATTAGAGGAGCCGCATATTTTGAACTGGTAAGGTTATTTGGAAAAGCCTATAATGATGGTTCGCCAGCTACAAACCTGGGGGTTCCGATAGTATTAACACCAACTAACCTCATCAGCGAAGCAAATTATGTAAGCAGGGCTACTGTAGCGGCTGTTTATAATCAGGCTATAGTTGATTTAACCGATGCAGAAGCTAAATTGCCTGCAACCAACAGTTTCTTTGCGACTAAATCTTCAGCAGCTGCAATGTTAGCCAGGTTATATTTACAAATGGGCAATTATAGTGCTGCCGCCGCTGCTGCAAATCGGGTAATTACTTCAGGAAATTACCAGTTAACAGGAACTTACCTGGATGCTTTCCCTAAAATGCCTGAAAGCGGAAAACCGGCAAAACCAGGCGACAATACTACTGAAGATGTTTTTGCCATGCAGGTAACAACTTTAACCGGATTTAACGGTTTTAATGAGTTTTATGGTTCATCAACATTTGGTGGCCGTGGAGATGCCGTAATTTCACAAGATTGGATTGATGCAACTTATACCGCAGGCGATGATAGGGCTAATGCTTTTTACGATGATGATGATATTTTCACGTCGAAATTCGGAAATCAATTTGGAAATATACCTGTAATCAGACTCGCGGAAATGTATTTAATCAGGGCAGAATGTAATGTCCGCTTAGCTCCGGCTGCTCCTATTGGAGGCGTTACACCGCTACAAGATTTAGCCACCGTTAGAAGCAGGGCTGGCTTAACAACCCTAACCGCAACCCTGGCAAATATCCTTAATGAAAGAAAGCTGGAGTTTGCTTTTGAAGGCTTTGCATTACATGATGCAAAAAGAACACAAACCAATATTGGTAGCTTACCCTGGAACTCTAACAAATTAGTTTTCCCAATTCCACAAAGGGAAATTGATGCAAATACAAAACTGGTTCAAAACCCAGGTTACTAGAAATAGCAGATAACAAAAATGGCCCCGAAAAACCGGGGCCATTTGTTTATTTAAAATTATTGTTAAAGCTTTTTCGCAGCAGCTATAATTTCTTCAACCACTCCCGGATCAAGCAGTGTAGAGGTATCGCCTAAATTACTGGTATCCCCTTCAGCAATCTTGCGTAGAATTCTACGCATAATTTTGCCTGAACGTGTTTTTGGCAAACCAGAAACAAACAATATTTTATCAGGTTTTGCTATCGCACCAATTACACGGGTAACCGTTTGTAAAATATCTTTTTTAGATAATTCGGCTTCTCCGTGCATTTCCGGATAAATTACAAAAGCATAAATACCCTGACCTTTTACATCGTGCGGATAACCTACCACCGCACTTTCTACCACACCAGCGTGCATATTAATCGCATTTTCTACTTCAGCGGTACCAATTCTATGCCCTGAAACATTTAATACGTCATCCACACGACCGGTAATACGGTAATAACCATCCTCATCGCGCAAACAACCATCACCGGTAAAATATAAATTATCGTAAGTAGAGAAATAAGTTTGTTTGCAACGCTCATGATCGCCATAAGTGGTACGCAACATACCTGGCCAAGGGAATTTGATACAAAGATTTCCCATTACGCCGTTTCCTTCAATTTCATTACCATTTTCATCAACCAAAATTGGCTGGATACCCGGCAATGGCAGGGTAGCAAAACTAGGTTTGGTTGGGGTTACCGTAGCAATAGGTGAAATCATGATCCCCCCGGTTTCGGTTTGCCACCAGGTATCGACAATAGGCGCTTTACCGTGGCCGATTTTTTCGTCGAACCAATGCCAGGCCTCTTCGTTAATTGGTTCTCCTACAGAACCTAAAACACGGATTGAACTTAAATCTTTACCGTTAAGCGGATCATCACCATAACTCATTAAAGAGCGAATAGCGGTAGGCGCTGTATATAAGGTATTTACTTTATGTTTTTCTACAATATCCCAAAAGCGAGAAGGCGTTGGGTAGGTTGGGATTCCTTCGAACAATACAGATGTTGCCCCTTGCGAAAGCGGCCCATAAACAATATACGAGTGGCCTGTAATCCAGCCAATATCGGCTGTACAAAAATAAACTTCTCCAGGCTGGTAATTAAACACATTCGAAAAGGTATAACCTGCATAAACCATATAACCGCCGCAGGTATGCACCACACCTTTAGGTTTACCGGTAGAGCCAGAAGTATAGAGAATGAACAGCATATCCTCTGCATCCATTTCTTCGGCTTCACAAATATCGTTTACGTGTTTAACCTCATCTTCCCACCACACATCTCTGCCTTTCAGCATCGAAACAGGGGTACGGATATGGGTTAATACGATACATTTTTCTACCGTTGGGCAACCAATTAATGCATCATCAATTACATCTTTTAAAGGAATCTGTTTATTACCGCGATAAGAACCGTCGGCAGTAATCACCACTTTACATTTCGAATCATTAATCCGGTCAGCAATAGATTTAGCCGAAAATCCGCCAAAAATAACCGAATGTACTGCACCAATTCTGGCGCAGGCCAATACAGCAATAGCCAGTTCGGGCACCATTGGCATATAAATACAAATACGATCGCCTTTTTTAGCACCGTTACGTTTTAAAACATTGGCAAAACGACAAACGCGTTCGTGCAACATTTTATAAGTATAAGTCACACTTTCTTCTTCAGGATTATTAGGTTCCCAAACAATAGCAGGTTTATCTCCATTGGTAGCTAAGTGGCGGTCTAAACAGTTTTCGGTGATGTTAAGTTTTGCCCCTTCAAACCATTTGATATTTGGTTCGTTAAAATTCCACGATAATACCTTAAACCAGGGTTTACGCCATTGAAAGTTTTGCGCTACTTCGCCCCAAAACTGCTCTGGGTTTTCTACGCTTTTCTTATAATCTTCTTCGTACTGCTTAAAAGATGTAATTTGCATTGCTCGTTCTTATATTTTGGATTAGTGGGGGCTAATTTAAATAAATAATCATAAGGAGAAATAGCTTAATCGTATCAAAATGAATATCAAACGTTTGATCAGAAATATTTATTTTTAATATAGCTTAATATAAGAAGAAATTCATATTCGGCATTAATAAACATTACATAACCTTTACCGCGGGTAAATAATAATTATAAAAAATAATTAGCTAGGCTATTGCCGTTTACAATTATTATTCAGATATTTGCACACTCTTAAAAAAATTAAGCGGACGATATTAACAACTATATTTACAAGTCATGTCAAGAGTTTGTGATTTAACAGGAAAAAAAGCAATGGTAGGTAACAACGTTTCTCACTCAAACGTTAAAACCAAACGCAAATTTTACCCAAACCTACAACTTCAGAAATTTTATATTCCTGAAGAAAACCGTTGGATTACGTTGAAAGTTTCTACTTCAGCGATTAAAACCATCAATAAAGTGGGCATTAGCGAAGCAATTAACCGTTTCGTAAAAAAAGGATTTTTGTAAAAAACATTAACTGTTGAGATTAACAGTTTTCAATTTATATTAAAATGGCAAAAAAAGGTAACAGAGTTCAGGTTATTTTAGAATGTACTGAACATAAAGAAAGTGGCATGCCAGGTATGTCTAGATATATTTCTACCAAAAACCGTAAAAACACTACTGAAAGATTAGAATTAAAAAAATTCAATCCAGTATTGAGAAAAGTAACCGTACATAAAGAGATTAAATAAGATTGATGGTGTAAAGGTAGAAGGTTAGGGTATACATCCCCCCCATTCTATCCATCTATCATTCAATCATTAAATTTTATAAGAACATGGCAAAGAAAGTAGTTGCAACCCTTAAAACAGGTACAGGTAAAGAATATTCGAAAGTAATTACAATGGTAAAATCACCAAAAACCGGTGCTTACTCATTCAAAGAACTTATCGTACATAACGACCACGTAAAAGATGCTATTGCATCTAAATAAGGTTAATATTTTTTAATATTAAAAGATATTAAAGGCCGTTCCGTTTTAACCGGAAGGGCTTTTTTTGTTATATAAAAATTTAGATATGGGTTTATTCGATTTTTTCAAAAAGAAAGAAACTGCACCTGAAGCTCAGGAAGCACTGGATAAAGGTTTAGAGAAAACCAAAGACGGTTTCTTTAATAAAATTACCAAAGCTGTAGCAGGAAAATCTTCTGTTGATGATGAAGTGCTCGATAATCTCGAAGAAGTTTTGGTCACTTCTGATGTTGGCGTAAGTACGACATTAAAAATTATCAAACGTATTGAAGAACGTGTTGCCAAAGATAAATACTTAAACACTTCTGAGCTTAACTTTATTCTCCGCGACGAGATCCAGTTGCTGTTATCTGAAAACAATAGTAACGATTTCCGCCAGTTTGAGTATGGCGACCATAAACCTTATGTAATTATGGTGGTTGGCGTAAATGGTGTTGGTAAAACAACCACTATTGGAAAACTGGCACATAAACTTAAAGAATCGGGACTTAAAGTTGTACTAGGCGCTGCCGATACTTTTAGAGCTGCAGCTGTTGATCAGATTAAGCTTTGGGGTGAACGCGTTGGCGTGAGGGTTGTAGCACAAGCCATGGGTTCTGATCCTGCTTCAGTTGCTTTTGATACCTTACAGTCTGCTGTTGCTAATGGTGAAGATGTAGTGATTATCGATACAGCCGGACGTTTACACAACAAAATCGGCTTAATGAACGAGTTGGGTAAAATTAAACAGGTGATGCAAAAGGTTGTACCAGGCGCACCGCACGAAATTTTATTGGTATTGGATGCCTCAACCGGACAAAACGCCTTTGAACAGTGCAAACAGTTTACCGAAGCGACAGATGTGAATGCACTGGCCATTACCAAATTAGATGGTACAGCTAAAGGTGGTGTCGTAATCGGCATATCAGATCAATTCAGGATTCCTGTTAAATATATTGGTGTAGGAGAAAAAATTGGCGACTTACAGCTTTTCGATAAGAAAGAGTTTGTGAATAGTTTGTTTAAATAGGCGTAATTATTTTAATGCCATCGTCATGCTGAATTTATTTCAGCATCTATTTAGAAAGAAGACCCTGAAATAAATTCAGGGTGACGGCTATATTAACACAGTAAAGATCAAGTGTAAAAGATGAATACCAAAATAGTAAGAAGTAAAAGCGCAATTAAGCAACCTAAAATTAATGTAATTACATTGGGTTGTTCAAAGAACATATACGATTCGGAAGTATTGATGGGGCAGTTGCGTGGCAACAATTTAAATGTTGTGCACGAATCAGACAAGATGGGTAAAGATGATATCGTTGTAATTAATACCTGCGGTTTTATCGATAATGCCAAACAAGAATCAATTGACACTATTCTTCAGTTCAGCGAACTGAAAGAAGCCGGTAAAATTGGCAAAGTAGTCGTTACAGGTTGTTTATCTGAACGCTACAAACCCGAACTGGAATCAGAAATCACAAACGTTGATGCCTTTTTCGGCACCAACGATCTGCAAAATATATTACATGAGTTAGGCGCCAATTACAAACATGAGCTCATCGGCGAGCGTTTGCTAACCACCCCTTCTCATTTTGCCTATTTCAAAATTGCTGAAGGCTGTAACCGTCCTTGCTCTTTCTGTGCCATTCCCTTAATGCGTGGTAAACACTTGAGTAAACCAATGGAAGAATTGGTTAACGAAGCAAAAATATTGGCCAAAAACGGCACAAAAGAACTGATTTTAATTGCTCAGGATCTTACTTATTACGGCTTAGACCTTTATGGTGTACGTAAGTTAGATGAGTTGATGCGTCGTTTATCGGATGTTCCCGGAATCGAATGGATCCGTTTGCAATACGCCTACCCTTCTGGTTTCCCGATGGAAATTTTGGATGCCATGAACGAACGCGACAATATCTGCAAATACCTGGACATGCCCTTACAGCACATTACAGATAATATGCTAAAATCGATGCGCCGTGGTACGACCAAACAAAAAACCATCGATTTAGTCAATCAGATTAGGGATAAGGTACCAAACATTGCCATGCGTACCACTTTAATTTGTGGCTACCCTGGCGAAACCGAACGCGATTTTGAAGAAATGAAGGAATGGGTTGCCGAAACAAAATTCGACCGCCTAGGTTGCTTTACCTACTCGCACGAGGAAAAAACACACGCACATACTTTAGTGGATGATATCCCTGACGAAGTAAAACAACAACGTGTAGATGATATTATGGAAATTCAGCAGGGTATTTCCTTCGATATTAACCAGGAAAAAGTAGGCAAAACCTTTAAAGTACTGGTAGATAAAAAAGAAGGTGATTTCTTTGTTGGAAGAACCGAATTTGATTCGCCCGAGGTTGATAACGAAGTTTTAATCGATGCCGCAACCGGTTATGCAGCTAACGGAAGTTTTGTAAATGTAAAAATAGACCGGGCTGAAGATTTCGATTTGTACGGAACCATAGTTTAGAAAAATATATAAAATTCTGCATAAAAAAATCCGATGAGTTATTCATCGGATTTTTTTTATGTTGTTATTTTTTAGGTTCAGGTCTGTTTTTAATCTGACTAGCTTTTAACCAGATTTTAGCACCTTTCGAGTTCACATAATATTTTTCATTTTTTGCATTGATATAAACATCAGATCCATCTGGTGCCATTTTGCCTTTCCAGGTTTTATCAGCAACTTTCGAACTGCCTTTTACCGCTACTTCTGCAGTTTTATTACCTACAGATTTAGCACCTTTGCTAATTGCTTTTCCGGTATGATCTAATGCTTTACCTACTTCAGTTTTTTTCTTTTCTTGAGCATTTACGTTTAAAGCTACACCTCCAAACAAGGCCAGCGTTAATAAACCCATTACTAATTTCTTTTTCATGACAGCTATATTTTTATTTAAATGATAACAGGTAATCTGCTGGTTTTGTTTTATAGCTACATCATATTAAAGAAATCTTATTCCTAAAAAGCGAGAGCAGGATTGAGATAAGAAAATATTTTTTGAAGCGCAAGGTCAGTAACAGCTATTAAGGTTTGTTCCCGTGCTCCGCTGTATCCTTTCGCTGCGCTTCCGGGATGCCGCTGCGCCCGGGGCTAGTTACCAGGGTACTGTAAAAAACGAGGGCAAAATTTCCTTTCGAAGAATATTTGTGCTTTTAATGCACAGGCCTTTGTTTAATAAACCTTGTTGAAGTGATTATCCTTTTTGTTGCACAACCCCAAAAAACCTCCACTAACCAACACAAAAAGATAAAAGCGGAAAGAAGGACTGCCCGAACCGAAAAGCAATGAACCTGCTTTTCAATAAAAAATAAAGATTGCTTTATAAGACACGGCAAATGTGAATATACCTACTGCCTTTAGTGTGAATTTCCCGCTGATCACACAGATTAACGCAAATTAAAATTACAAATCAGCACTTTTCTGCGAAATTTTCGGGAGATTATATGCGCCTTAAATGCTGAACATCACCTTAGTTTAATTTCTCGGCCAGCAATTTCATTTCGATATGCGGCGAATGGTTTTCGTAGATAATGCTATGTACCGCCTTACAAATTGGCATATCTACATGGTATGCCTGGTTTTTAATATGCATGCATTTCACCGCATAATAACCCTCGGCAATCATATTCATTTCCAGCTGAGCAGATTTAACGGTATAGCCCTTCCCTATCATATTACCAAAGGTACGGTTACGGCTAAATTGCGAATAAGCGGTTACCAGTAAATCGCCCAGATAGGCTGATTCTTTAATATCGCGGTCGATGGGGTGAACCGCATCTACAAAACGTTTAATTTCACGGATCGCATTACTGATCAATACCGCCTGAAAGTTATCGCCATAACCTATGCCGTGGCAAATGCCGCTGGCAACAGCATATATATTTTTTAAAACTGCTGCATATTCTGTCCCAAAGATATCATCCGACACGTTTGTTTTAATATAACGGGTATTTAAAAATGAAGCAAATGTAGCGGCTTTTTCTACATCGGTACAGGCGATGGTTAAGTATGATAATTTTTCCAACGCCACCTCTTCGGCATGGCACGGACCACTTACCACCAGAATATCATGATAAGGAATACCATAATTTTTATGCAGAAATTCGCCTATAATCAGGTTATCTTCAGGAACAATTCCTTTAATGGCAGAAACAATCTTCTTCCCCTTTAAATCTTCTGCGGTGATGGTAGATAAAGTTTCTTTGAGAAATGCTGCCGGAACATTTAAAATTACAAATTCAGCTGAATTGATAATGGCATTGATATCAGAGGATATATTGTTCTCTTGCGTAAGTTTAATTTCAACAGAACTAATATAATTTGGATTGTGCTTAAATTTTTTAATATGCGCTATAGCAGCTTCATTACGCATCCACCAAAAAATTTCCTTTTCGGCTAAATTATCTGCAAGCATTTTTACAATGGCAGTCGCCCAGCTCCCGCCCCCTATCATTGCTATTTTAGGTACCATATTTTAAAGAGGTATAAGGCTTAAGGTAAAAGGCATAAGGTTATTATGGCCTACGTACTAAAGCTTAAGGTAAAAGGTGTAATATTTAGACTCGAGTAACATATCTCATACCTAAAATCTTACGTCTCAAGCCCGCAAGTTACTATTTCTTATAGATATTTACACTAAAAAGTGTGAGGCGGATAGGCAATACCCTACACCTCACACCTTTAACCTTATACCTCAAGAGGCTACTTCTTAGCGTCTTTGTTAAACAACTGGTCTTTAGATGTTTTTTCTACAATCATTCCGTCCTTTAATTTGTTTTGGATCGCAGAGTAAGGACCTGTTACAATTTCTTCGCCAGTTTTAACACCAGATTTTACGATAATGAACTGATCGTTTTGGATACCTGTGGTTACCTCTGTTTTTTTAACTTTTTTGGTTTTAGCATCGTAAGCATAAATATACTGCTTCACCTTTTTATCGGTTAATTTAGATTTTTGCTTATCAGTGTTTGCCTGGTTACCCTGGTTTTGGCTGGCATCGGCAGATTTTGCATTATCAGTAAATACCGCCTGGATTGGAATGGCCAAACCAGTTAAAGATTCGCTTTCGATATCAACAGTAGCCGACATTCCCGGACGGAAAATCGATTGTTGTTTGCCAGCTAATTCTTCAGTAATTCTAATTTTTACCGAGAAATTGGTTACCTGATCTACTGAGGTAGATACGGCGGTACCCACTGCTGTTGATGAACTTGCAATTTCAGTTACCTCGCCTCTAAATTTTTTATCAGAAAAAGCATCAACCTCTATCGAAGCTTTATCGCCAACTTTAACACGGGTAATATCATTTTCGTTAACATCAACGTTAACTTCCATTGATGATAGGTTAGAAATACGCATAATTTCTGTACCTGCCATTTGCGAAGTTCCTAAAATACGATCGCCCAATTCGATTGATAGTTTCGACACTACACCATCAACTGGTGCGTAAATAGTCGTTTTAGCCAGGTTTGCCCCTGCTTCTTTAACGTTTGCGCCGGTTTGTTCTAAAGTAAATTTAGCGCCTATTACGCTTTCTTTCGCGCTGGCTAAATTTGCTTTAGCTGTTAAATATGCGGCTTTAGCTGCGTCGAATTCGGATGCCGAGATCACTTTTTTATTAAACAGTTCAACATTACGTTTATAAGTAGCATCTGCGTTTACAAAGTTAGCCTGGTTTTGTACCAGTTGTTGTTGAGCGGAAGCCACACTTGCTTTTTGAGCATTGAAACTAGCTACCGTTCTTTCATATCCTGATTGTAAAACATCCGGACGCACTTTACAAAGCAATTGACCGGCTTTAACAATATCGCCCTCTTTTACTTTTAACTCTACTACCTCTCCCGATACCTCAGAACTTAATTTAACTTCTGTTTCCGGCTGTATTTTACCACTTGCGGTTACGGTTTCAACCACAGTTTTATCTGACGCTTTTTCTGTAGTTACTTTTTCGGTCTTATCACCACCAATAACTCCGGCTAGTTTTAATATCACTAGAAGGGCTACGATAGCAACTACGGTAATAATAATATGCTTCAGTTTCATAATTTATTGTATTTCGTTTGTTTGTATTAAAGTTTGTAATGTTTTAAACTTGAAAGCTTTTAATACTTTTCGCTTTAGTTTTTAGTTTTAAAAAACAATCTGTTTGCCCAGGTAATAATCAATTACTTTTGCCCTGAATAAAAGATCATATTTAGCCTGTATAAAATCTATCTCCGCTTTATTTCTATTGGTTTGAGCGGTGCTATAATCTAAAGAATTTACTAAACCAACATTATAACGCTGCTCAATTACATAAAAGGCATCTTTTTGCGCCTGAAATGCATTCTGAGTTGATGAATAACGACTTTCTGCGGCCTTTAGATCATACACAGCCTGAGAGATTACCTTGCTTAAATTATTCTTGGTAAGTTGTTCCTGTACCTGAGTATTCTGATAGTTAATTTTTGCTTTTCTAACATTTGTTCTCGCCTGGAAACCATTAAAAATAGGAATAGAAAGATTTAATCCAACATATTGGTTAAAGTTATCTTCTATCTGCGAGCCGAAAGCTTGTTTCCCTAAAACAGTTACAAAGTCTGGTGCAACAACAGATTCGTTAGTGGTTAAGGTTCTTCCAATTTCAGAAAATCCGTTTGGGGTAATTGAAACAACCTTACTTCTGCCACTTGAAAAATTAGATCCTAAACCAGCTCCGATTGAAAGTCTTGGGTAATAAGACGATTTTGCAACACTAATTCCTCTTAAGGCAGCTTCTGTTCTTAACGATGCTAATTTAACATCCGGGAAACTGGTTACCGCACTGGTGAAAATGGTATTGATATCATAACTGTTCTGTAAAGAATAGTTTTCTGCAATAACCGGTGCCTTTACCTCAAATCTGTTTTCTGGTTGCATTTCCATCAATTGATTTAAAGTTAAGTAAGATACCGATAATGTATTTTGAGCATTTGTAGTATTCAACTCTGCAGTTGCCACCTGTGATTTTGCCTGCGAAATATCGGCTAAGGTTTTATTACCGGCATCTAACAAAGCTTGTTCCCTTTTTAAGGTCTGTTTAGCCACATCTAACTGTTGTTGCGAAGCCGCCAGTAAGTCTTTATTATACAGGATCTGCATATATGAGGTTACCACTTGCAAAATTAAATCGTTTTTGATTTTCTCTACATTGGTTTGATCGGCAGCAAGCAAAAGTTTGTTCTGTTTGATCTGGTTTATTTTCTGAAAGCCCTGAAAAAGATCGGCACTTGCACTTAAGCTACCATTGGCTGACGAGAATTGCTGTGAAATAAACTGATTGGTTGATGGATCGATGCTACGACCGAAGTTTTTATTATAACTTGCTGATCCGTTAAGCGTTGGTAAAAGCGCATTTTTAGATTGACTTAGCGTTTCATTGCTTAAAGCTGCACTAAATGCAGCCTGTTTGATCTGTAAATTATTTCTAAGGGTATTATCTACTGCCTGTTGGATGGTTAAAACTTGCTGTGCATTAGCCTTATTGGCAAAACTGAGCGCGATAACAAAAGTAAAACCGGTAACTAACTTCTTCTTGGTAAACATCTTCATAATTTGTTTCAAATCTATATAAACAACTTTAATAATTTCAATCTGTACAGGCATTTAGTAACTTTACCGCTAAAATGTACCTGATCAAATCACCGCTTCTGCTAAAATGGTATTATCCATCACTATTATGGAATAAATCCCGCACCGAAAAAGTTATTTATTTGACCTTTGACGATGGACCTATACCCAATGTTACAGATTTTGTATTAAAAACTTTAAAAGTCTTTAATGCTAAAGCTACATTTTTTTGCATCGGCGATAATATTGTAAAACACCCCGAAGTTTTTGAACGTGTAAAAAACGACGGACATGCCATTGGCAACCATACTTTCAATCATTTAAAAGGCTGGAAAACCGATAATGAAACCTACCTTCAAAATACGCTAAAATGCCAGGAACTCACGCAAACCAATCTTTTCCGCCCACCTTATGGCAGAATCAGGAAAAGCCAGATTAAAAGTCTGAAGTCCGTAGTCCGTAGCCCGAAGACCGTATTCCAAAATCAAAAATCTGACTTAGGACTAAGGACCATCGACTCAGGACTGAACATCGTAATGTGGGATGTACTCAGCGGCGATTTCGACACTAAGCTTTCGCCCGAAAAATGTTATCAAAACGTGATTAAACATACCGAAAATGGTTCTATAATTGTATTTCACGATAGTTTAAAAGCATTCGATCGTTTATCTTACGCCCTTCCCAAAGTATTGGCTTATTTTACTGAAAAAGGTTTTACATTTTCAACGTTGTAGTCCTTAGCCAATCCTATGCCAAGGCTCTTATCAACAAGTAAAAACCTGACAATCAAAATATTAAGATAAATAAAAATAGACAACTGTTCAAAACCGCACAAATTTGTCCGATAACGAACGGTTATGGAAAAGCCTGTTATTATCCATCATCAGTTAAAAGCGTAACATGTTCCAAAAACTGTCAGCAAGATATTATCTTTTTATTCTTACTTTACTATTGTTATCATGCAATGGAAACGTTGAACAAGGTTTTGAAAAAATCCCGCCCGGACTGAATGTAACCGAAGATCTTATTAGGGCGATACGACCGGATAAAGATTATCAATATTGGGCGTGTATTCGGCAGGGATATTTCCATAATCCAAATACCAATACGGAAATCATCACCGGAAAGGGCGACATTTCTTACCTGATGAACAATAAATTTGACGACCCTAAATTAGGCTTCTTATACAAAATGTGGCAAGGCTATTTTTATATTGCTTATGTAGATCATAATCACTTAAAATTGGTTACCGAAGAAGCACAATTGATCAAATTTATAGGCAAGATTGATAGCATAGAAGAAGCTTTGCTCATTGCAGATATCCATAATTTATCGGTCGATTATACAAGAGCTATTGGCAGTTCGTATAAAAAAGTTAAAAATGGTTATGAATTCTATCTGGTAAAATTCCATAAGTGCACCGTGAGAACAGAACCCTTTAAGGTTAGCATTGATACTTTAGGTAATTACAAAGCTAAAAGCCTGGGTTTTTTCTATGATGTTGATGACTATACCTGTTATGATTAAAAGTACAAATAAGCTTAAATTGAAAATAAGCTTTTCCGCTCGCAAGACCTTGAAATAATTAGCGCCTACACACATTTATCAGCATAAATCCAGCCGATATTTTTTTCATCATTTATACTTTTTTATGACCTTCAATTCACATCTTTTTTCGTAGTTTAGAACAATTCCAAATTACGCAATCGCCTGCCTAAATTGCATTTAAGGGTTGTTTTTTGCTATTTTTGTTTTAACCAAAAAATTGAGCCTTATGGGTTCAATAAACGCAAATTAATATACAAAACAGTATTCTTTTTTGTAAAAAGCGGGTGTTTGTAGCACAATCTTATAGCAAAAAGAATAAAATATCTAAGATGAGTATTTATAACGATTATATCCAGGAGATTGAAGACAGAAAAGCTCAAGGTCTTCACCCTAAACCTATTGATGGAGCAGAATTATTGAGTGAAATTATTACTCAAATCAAAAATGTAAACAACATAAACAGAGAAGAAGCTGTTAACTTTTTCATATACAACACTTTGCCGGGCACCACTGCCGCAGCTGCTGTTAAAGCACAGTTCTTAAAAGAAATTATTCTGGCTGAAGTTATTGTTGCAGAAATCACACCTGATTTTGCTTTCGAATTGTTATCCCACATGAAGGGCGGTCCATCTATCAAAGTTTTGTTAGACATCGCTTTGGCAGATAATGGCGATAAGGCTAAAAAAGCAGCAGATGTTCTCAAAACACAAGTTTACTTGTACGATGCAGATACAGATCGTTTAAAAGATGCTTATAACAACGGTAATGAAATTGCTAAAGAAATATTGGAGAGTTATGCTAAGGCCGAATTCTTCACCAAACTTCCTGAAGTAGCAGAAGAAATCAAAGTGGTAACTTTTATCGCTGGTATTGGCGATATTTCTACAGATTTATTGTCGCCAGGTAACCAGGCACACTCCCGTTCTGACCGTGAATTACATGGTAAATGTATGATTACGCCAGAGGCTCAGGAAGAAATTAAAGCATTGCAGGCTCAACACCCTGATAAAAGCGTAATGTTGGTAGCTGAAAAAGGCACCATGGGTGTAGGTTCTTCTCGTATGTCGGGCGTTAACAATGTGGCACTTTGGACGGGCAAACGATCTAGTCCATATGTTCCGTTTGTAAATATCGCTCCAATTGTAGGTGGTACCAATGGCATTTCGCCAATTTTCTTAACCACAGTTGATGTTACTGGTGGTATAGGTATCGATCTTCAAAACTGGGTAAAGAAAACGGATGAAAACGGGAATGTTATTCGTAACGAAAAAGACGAGCCCATTTTAGAGCAAAGATTTTCTGTAGAAACGGGAACAGTGCTCACCATCAATACAAAAACTAAAAAATTATACAATGGCGAACAAGAGCTGATCGATATTTCAAAAGCCCTAACGCCGCAAAAAATGGAATTTATGAAAGCGGGTGGTTCTTACGCCATCATTTTTGGTAAAAAAATCCAAACTTTTGCAGCAAAAACTTTAGGTATCGAAGCTTCTTCAGTATTCGCTCCAGCTAAAGAGGTATCTTATGAAGGTCAGGGCTTAACGGCGGTAGAAAAAATCTTCAACAGAAATGCTGTAGGTTTAACACAAGGCAAAGTTTTACACGCCGGTTCTGACGTTCGTGTTGAAGTGAACATTGTTGGCTCTCAAGATACAACAGGTTTAATGACCGCTCAGGAATTAGAGGCAATGGCTGCTACAGTTATTTCTCCAATTGTTGATGGTGCCTATCAATCAGGCTGCCATACCGCATCTGTGTGGGATAAAAAAGCACAGGCAAATATCCCTAAACTGATGAAGTTTATGAATGACTTCGGCGTGATTACTGCCCGCGACCCTAAAGGCGAATATCATTCCATGACCGATGTTATTCACAAAGTATTGAACGACATTACGATTGATGAATGGGCAATCATCATCGGTGGCGACTCGCATACACGTATGTCTAAAGGGGTAGCTTTTGGTGCAGATTCGGGTACAGTGGCACTAGCACTGGCAACTGGCGAGGCCTCTATGCCAATTCCGGAGTCAGTAAAAGTAACCTTCAAAGGGCTGATGAAAGAACACATGGATTTCCGTGATGTGGTACACGCGACACAATTGCAAATGTTACAGCAGTTTGATGGTGAAAACGTATTCCAGGGTCGCATTATCGAGGTGCATATCGGTACTTTATTAGCCGATCAGGCCTTTACCTTTACCGACTGGACAGCAGAGATGAAAGCAAAAGCATCTATCTGTATTTCTCAGGACGATACTTTAATCCAATCGTTAGAAATTGCTAAAAATCGTATTCAAATCATGATAGACAAAGGTATGGATAACCATAACCAGGTTCTACAAGGTTTAATCAATAAAGCAAACAAACGTATTGAGGAAATTAAAACCGGTATTAAACCAGCTTTAATGCCAGATGATAATGCCAAATATTATGCTGAAGTTGTAATCGATTTGGATCTAATTGAAGAACCAATGATTGCCGACCCGGATGTAAATAACGCAGATGTTTCTAAACGTTATACCCATGACACCATCAGAGACTTAACTTTTTATGGTGGCGATAAAAAAGTAGATCTTGGCTTTGTAGGTTCTTGTATGGTGCATAAAGACGATTTAAAAATCGTTTCACAGATGTTGAAAAACGTAGAAACTCAAACCGGTAAAGTAGAGTTTAAAGCGCCGTTGGTAGTTGCAGCCCCTACTTACAATATCATCGATGAGTTGAAAGCAGAAGGCGACTGGGAATATTTACAGAAATACTCTGGGTTTGAATTCAGCGATGCCTTACCAAAAAGCGCAGCACGTACAGAATATGAGAATATCATGTACTTAGAACGTCCGGGTTGTAACCTTTGCATGGGTAACCAGGAGAAAGCGGCAAAAGGCGACACCGTAATGGCTACATCTACACGTTTATTCCAGGGTCGTGTGGTAGAAGATAAAGATGGTAAAAAAGGAGAGTCTTTACTGGCATCTACACCAGTAGTCGTTCTTTCTGCTATTTTAGGACGTATTCCAAGTATTGAAGAATATAAAGTAGCGGTAGAAGGTATTAACTTAACCAAGTTTACCCCTATTTCTACAAAACAATAAGAAACAAATAAACATATTTTATTGTTAATAAAGCATGAAGGCTATCCGATAATCAGATAGCCTTTTTATTTACACTAACAATTGGATAGAATGGTTTTAAATAACATAATTTGACAAATCTTAAAAATAAGTCTATTAAAAATTGTTTAATTTAGTTAGTGTTGTTATTGACAATAATTTTAAAAAAATAAAGTATGGCTTTTGATATAGACATGATTAAAAAGGTTTATGCAAACTTTGGCAGCCGCGTTGAGGCTGCGCGTAAAGTAGTTGGCAGACCTTTAACATTATCTGAAAAAATATTGTATGCGCACCTTTGGGATGGAGATCCTAAAACGGCATTTAAACGTGGTTCTGACTACGTAGATTTTGCACCAGATCGTGTTGCGATGCAGGATGCAACTGCGCAAATGGCATTATTGCAATTTATGCAGGCTGGCCGTCCACAAGTGGCTGTGCCTTCTACGGTTCATTGCGATCACTTAATTACGGCTAAAGAAGGTGCTGCTATAGATTTACCTCATGCCAAAACCGAAAGTGCTGAAGTTTTTGATTTCTTATCTTCTGTTTCGAATAAATACGGTATCGGTTTCTGGAAACCAGGAGCAGGTATTATTCACCAGGTCGTTTTAGAGAATTATGCTTTCCCGGGTGGAATGATGATCGGAACTGACTCGCATACTGTAAATGCAGGTGGTTTGGGTATGGTTGCCATTGGTGTTGGTGGTGCTGACGCCTGTGATGTAATGGCCGGTTTACCCTGGGAGCTTAAATTCCCTAAATTAATCGGTGTAAAATTAACAGGAAAATTAAACGGCTGGACCGCTGCCAAAGATGTTATTCTTAAAGTTGCGGGTATCCTTACCGTAAAAGGTGGTACCGGTGCAATTGTAGAATATTTTGGCGATGGCGCAACTTCAATGAGCTGTACCGGTAAAGGCACCATTTGTAACATGGGTGCCGAAATTGGTGCCACCACTTCTACTTTCGGATATGATGAAAGCATGGAACGTTATTTACGTGCTACCGGCAGAAATGAAGTTGCTGATGAAGCCAACAAAATTGCCGCATATTTAACAGGTGATGCAGAAGTTTATGCTGACCCTGAAAACTATTTCGATCAGGTCATTGAGATCGATTTAGATACTTTAGAGCCTTATTTAAATGGTCCTTTTACGCCGGATTTAGCTACTCCGGTTTCACAAATGAAAGTGGAGGCAGAGAAAAACGGCTGGCCTTTAAAGGTAGAATGGGGCTTAATTGGTTCTTGTACCAACTCTTCTTACGAGGATTTATCAAGAGCGGCTTCTATCGCAAACCAGGCCATTGCAAAAGGATTAGTAACTAAAGCTGACTTTGGCATTAATCCAGGTTCTGAGCAAGTACGTTATACTGCAGATCGCGATGGTTTCTTAAAAACTTTCGAAGATTTAAATGCAACCATCTTCACAAACGCCTGCGGACCATGTATTGGTATGTGGGACCGTACAGGTGCAGAAAAAGCAGAAAAAAATACCATTGTACACTCATTTAACAGAAACTTTGCTAAACGTGCGGATGGTAACCCTAATACTTTCGCTTTCGTGGCTTCACCAGAAATGGTTGCCGCAATTGCCATTTCAGGTAATTTAGGCTTTAATCCATTAACTGATACATTAACCAACGATAAAGGCGAACAGGTTAAATTAGATCCACCTACTGGTTTTGAATTGCCAACAAAAGGTTTCGCGGTAGAAGATGCAGGTTATCAGGCACCGGCAGCAGATGGTTCGTCCGTTCAGGTTTTGGTTTCTCCAACGTCACACCGTTTACAATTATTAGATCCATTTACGCCTTGGGAAGGTACTGACCTACAAGGTTTGAAACTTTTAATCAAAGCTAAAGGTAAATGTACAACAGATCATATCTCGATGGCTGGTCCATGGTTAAAATTCCGTGGTCACTTAGATAACATTTCTAACAACATGCTTATTGGTGCAGTAAATTACTTCAACGATAAAACCGATAACGTTAAAAATGAATTAACTGGCGAGTATGGCCCGGTTCCAGCAACCCAACGCGATTACAAAGCGGCAGGTTTGGGTTCTATCGTTGTTGGTGACGAAAACTATGGTGAAGGTTCATCTCGTGAACATGCTGCTATGGAACCTCGCCATTTAGGTGTTCGTGCTGTATTGGTAAAATCTTTTGCCCGTATCCACGAAACCAACCTGAAGAAACAAGGCATGTTAGGTTTAACTTTTGCTGATAAAGATGATTATGATAAAATTTTAGAAGATGATACCATCGATATCTTAGGCTTAACAGAATTTACGCCAGACCAGCCATTAACCTTAGTGTTACACCATGCAGATGGTACACAAGAGTCGTTCCCGGTTAACCATAGTTATAACGCACAACAAATTGATTGGTTTAAAGCGGGTGGTGCACTCAATATTATTCGGGCTGAGGCTGCTGCGAAAGCTGCGCTTTAATGGTCTTGAAAGTACATAGTCTTTAGTCCTAAGTCTAAAGCCAAAATATCAATCCCGTTCTGTTAAATCAGAACGGGATTTTTTTATTTGGAAACTACCATATTAGTTCTATTTTTGCCAGTAAAATAAACTAATCAAATTAATGAAAAAGCTCTTTCTTTGTGCCATTACGGCCATGACTTTCTTTTGTGCAAAAGCACAGGATGCCCAAAACACAATCAAAATCAACCCTTTAAGTGCATTACTAAAAACAGGTTCTGTATTTTATGAACGTAAATTGAACGATGGCGTTTCTTTACAACTGGGTGTAGCCTATACCGGTTTAAAACTGGATGATGTTAAATTTACTGGTGTTGCCATTACGCCAGAAGTTCGCTTCTACTTGAAACAAAAAGCAATTAGCGGCTTATATGCAGCCCCTTTTCTGAGATACCAGGATTATACGGTTACCGATGGTACTGATAAAGGAAATTACAATTCATTTGGTGGCGGTGCATTAATCGGACGCCAATGGGTATATGGAAGCGGTTTTGTATTGGATATTTTCTTTGGTCCAAGTTATAACAATGGAAATTATAAAGCTACACAAGGCAACAATGAACCTGATATTAAAGGTGGTATTGAAGGTTTCGGACTTCGTACTGGTATTGCTTTAGGTTTCGGCTTTTAATTAGATATTCTTTTAAAAAAATAATCCCGTACTGTTAAGTCAGGACGGGATTATTTTATCATACCCATAATTACTTAACATGAAAAAACTTTTATTATCATTTGCCATCCTGGCGATATTTAATTTAACAGCGTGCAAAAAAACGGAGTCTGAAAATAATTCTATTGTCGGTAAATGGCAAGTTGAATCATATGTAATCACTAATTTCGAAAATACAGGAAAAGATCAGGACGATACCAAAGGCGAAAGCCCGAGGCCAACTTTAGACTTTAAAGAAGACGGTAGTTTACATGCTATTTTTTATTTCAAAGATGTGCAAGGAAACAACCAGAATACAATAGAAGATGTGCAGGTAAAATATACTGTTGCTGGTGACAAATTAAACCTCAGTGGGAATTTAGCCTTTAACCACAATAGTTTTAACTTTTCTATCTCAAACAATATCTTGATTTTGAAGAGAACCGATAAATCAAGCATTGGAAGTAAGAACGGGGAGACATATACCGAAAATACAACGATTACTGCTCGTAAATTATAAGGTTACAATATTTTTTGTGAGATAGCACACCAATCCCGTACTGTTAAGTCAGGACGGGATTTTTTATTTTAGAAGGGACAAAGTCTGGATAGAGAGGTTTATCCCTTTCAGTACATGAACTCTATAGCCCCGGGCACAGCGGCATCCCTGAAGCACAGCGAAAGGATATAGTGGAGCACGGGAACAGACTTTAATAGCTGCTACTGGTCTTGCGCTTCAAACGAAAATCTTTATTTTTTGTTGAAAATCGGCTTCATTGCCTGTCCGTTTGGGTAGTCCTTCTTTCCGCTTTTATCTTTTTGTGCTGCTAAGTGGATTGTTTTTGGTTGTGCAACAAAAAGTATAAGCGCTTCAATAAGGTTTATTAAACAAAGGCCTGTGCATTAAAAGCACAAATACACTATTGAAGAAAATTTTGCCTAATTTTTGCAGTCATCGGGTAACTAGCCCCCGGGCATAGCGGCATCCCTGAAGCGCAGCGAAAGGATATAGCGGAGCACGGGAACAGACTTTGATAGCTGCTACTGGCCTTGCGCTTCAAATGATGTTGTAAATAATTGCATTATGCTTTTGGAATTATTCAAACTCATAACCACAATCATAACAGTGGTGGCATTTATTGGCCTTAATCGGCGTCGTTAAAGTTAAAAAAGCAAGTACAGTTGCCCAAATGCTATATTTTTTATCGGTAGCCATCCCATAACCCACATTGGTTGAACCACATTTCTCACAAACCGTTTTATTATCTCCTGGTTCATCTTCATCAATAATGTCCTCCGATGAATCAAAGCCCAAACTATGGTCTTCGGCCAATAAAGCATTAATGGCCGCCACATCTCTTTCAAAAACAATAAGTTTTACACCACCAATAGCCTGATTGTAAAGTGGATTTAACGTGGCAACATTTTCATCGGCAAGGAAACAAGCAAATCCGCTGTCTTCCAATTTAGCCTTAATAATATTGGCCTCCATTGGATTATAATAGGTGCTGTAAACTACTGTTCTATCGTTCATAAATCAAACTTAAGAATTTGTTTAATAATGAAGAAGGAAACAGCGAAATATCAACTAACTTTTTAGGAAGTTCTGCCACCAATATCCGGAATCTTTAATGCTGCGTTCCTGAGTTTTAAAATCATTATAGATCAGTCCAAACCTTGCTGTAAAGCCCTCTGCCCATTCAAAATTATCCATTAATGTCCAGGCCATGTAACCGGTTACATTTATGCCTTCTTTTTTAAGTTTTAGCAGTGCTTTTAAATAAAGTTTAAAATATTCAATGCGTTCAGGGTCTTCTACCTTGCCATTGATTAATTTATCGTGATAAGCGGCGCCGTTCTCGGTGATCAGGATATTTTTGATATTTGGATAGGCAGCAAACTGTTTAACGATATTATAAAAACTATCTGCATTTACCTCCCACCCCATTGCAGTATGGGGCTTTTTTCTACTTTTGGCTTTAACCTCCCAGGCCTGAATAACCGGAATAAAGGCATTATACTTAACCACCAGCGGGAAATAATTTTGAAGACCAATAAAGTCAAAATCGAATTTCATGCGTTCGTGAAGTCGCCAGGTACCATATTCGATCTGAAATTTCTCTAACGCATCCCAATTGGCAGTTGGAAAACCCATGCCCTGCGTAGGTTCTACAAAAAGCCGGTTCATTAAACAATCAACCCGCCTGGCAACAAGCACATCACTATCACTTTGGGTACTGGGAATTATTTCTGAGCAAGAAAAAGTAGTTCCGATATTGGCTTTGCTAATTTCAGCACGTAAAATTTTACCGCCATCGGCCTGGGCGAGTGCCGTATGTAACACTGCTGAAAAGAAATTGCCTAAGCCCGTTTTTCCCGGCGCATGAACCCCAAGCATGTATCCCAAAGAGGTATAACCGAAAGGCTCATTCAATACAATCCAGTTTTTTACCTTATCGCCATATTCTATAGCACAAATACTCACAAAAGCATTAAAAGCCGCGTTAATGCTAAAACTTGTCCAGCCGCCCTCATCTTCTAAAGCCTGCGGTAAATCCCAGTGATAAAGGGTTACGTAGGGAGTAATCCCCTGGGTTAAACATTCATCAATAAGATTGTGATAAAAACGGATACCTTCCTGGTTAATCTCTCCCCTGCCTGCAGGCAAAATCCGCGACCAGGCAATGGAAAATCTAAAAACTTTAAAGCCCAGCAGTTTAACTAAAGCGAGGTCTTCGGCATAGCGGTGATAAAAATCGCAGGCGGGATCTAATTTATGGTTCTTCTTTATTTTTCCATTTTTCGCCGTAAATGTATCCCAAATGGATGGGCCTTTACCATACTGGGTAGCAGTGCCTTCTATCTGGGCTGCTGCGGTAGCCACACCCCATAAAAAATTTTGACCAAAATCACTTGCGTTAATCATTCGTTATCAATTAATTGCCATAAGTTGCGAGTTTAATATTAACAAATCATTAACAATCGAAATGATTCGAAATGAAAACATTTTTTAATATTTTTACCTAATGCGCTACTTCTCATTAATTTCTTTTCTATTGGTAATATTAAACCTCGCTGCCTTTGGAAAATTTACGCCCCCCATTAATGATGAACTGATAAATGCCATAAATATTACCAATACCAGTGCATATTGCAGCGGTGATGCCGAATTTAACAATTTAGAAGCTAGCCCGAGCAATTATAATAAAGCTTTAAACTGGCAGACTGTTGGAAAGGATGTTTGGTTTAAGTTTACCGCATCTAAATTTGATGTAAATATTTCTGTTAGCGGAAAAATTAACGCCAATAGCACAAACACTTTAATTAATCCATTGGTTGCCTTATATTCATTTGACGCCGCAACTGGTTTTATAAGCGAGCTACCTGGCACGCAAGCCACATCAAACAATGTTATTTCTTTATACAAAGGGGCTTTAACGGTAGGCCAGGTTTACTATGTTAGGATAAGCGCAGCAAATGATGCTACCGGTACTTTTAAACTTTGTATCGATAATTATTTCCCGCCCGTAAAACCAGGGCAAGATTGCGGGACATTTTCCGTGTTATGTACAAAAGAAACCTTTACCCAGTTAAATGTTACAGGCTCAGGAGCTAACAACCACGAATCGGCAGGTACCTGCCTGGGTACCGAATCGAACTCTGCCTGGTATATGTTTAAAGCCTCTGCACCCGGCGACTTTACTTTTGTGATCACACCTACAGTAACCACAAACGACATTGACTGGATTTTTTACGATTTAGGTGTAAACGGCGACTGTAGTAAAATAGATGCAGCAAATGCTATCCGATGTGCCTCGGGAAGTGGCGTTACCTGTAGTCCCACTTATTATAAAACCGGCTTAAGTATGACGGAAACTGATTTGACAGAAGCGCCAAATTGTCCCGCTGGTCAAAATGGTTTTGTGAAATATGTAGAGCTGCAACAAGACCATGTTTATGCCTTACTAATCGATAATTTTTCTGGCGGAAATAATGGCTTTACATTAGAATTTGGAGGTACTGCCGATTTTGCTGGCCCTACAGCGGAGATTGATGTTCAGAAACTAAATCCCTGTACCGATAGCCAGGCGTATATTTTCGAAAGCAAAGCATCAAATTTCGCCTCATTAAAATGGTCGTTTGGAGAAGGCGCAAGTTTGGCATCAGCTACCACCGCCGGGCCATTTACCGTAACATACAGCACCCCTGGAGAGAAAGTTGTGGTTTTAGAAGCCAAAGGCACTAACGGATGTAACGTAGTGACCACGCAAACTTTTATTGTTGCAAATACGCCCGAAAAACCTCCTATAACGGCTTCGAATGTTAATTTATGCCAGGGAGATGTATTAAAATTATCAACTCCTTTTATAAATTTAGCCACTTACCACTGGTCGGGGCCAAATTTTAGTTCAACACAACAAAATCCTGAAATCCCGGTAAGCGGACCAGAAATAGTTGGAACATACAAACTTTATGTTCAGGTTGGAGATTGTGTGAGTGAAGTAAATTCGATCGATATTTTATCGGTCGATTTAAAACCTGAAGCGATGTTTTCGATTGAGGTTAATAACAGATGCGAAACAAACCAATCTTATTCGTTGATTAATACTTCTAAAAATTATACAAAGCTCACCTGGGATTTTGGCACCGGCGTAAAAAGTCAGGTTGACACCGGTAACGATAGCAAAGTATTAACCTTTACTGATCCGGGGCCTAAAACCATCACCTTAACGGTTGAAACCGACAATGGCTGCATTTCTACTTTTAAAAAAGATATTCTGGTGGAATTGAAGCCCGAAAAACCAGAAATCAGTATCAATCAGGCTTTGTTTTGTTTAAAAGATGTGATAAAATTATCTGTGCCGGCACAAGAAGGTATTTCTTATGCCTGGAGCGGACCAAACCATTATACCGCCAGCACAAATGCTATTGAAATTCCGGTAACAGATCTTAATCTGGCAGGTACGTATCAGGTTGTATTAACATCGGGCACCTGTAATTCCGAAGCTGCAACCATCGTTATTCCGGCCATTGCCAGGGTTCCGGTTGCTCAGTTTTATACTGAACCCACATTTAACACCAAGTTTTCTGCTCCTGTACCTATAACATTTACCAATACTTCGCTTTATGGTGATTTTTATGAATGGAATTTTGGCGATGGTTTTACCACTGCAGAACAAAACCCTACCCATATTTATCAAACCGATGGATTATTCAGGATCACTTTAACTGCATTCTCTAAAAACGGCTGTGCAAATGCTATTACCCAGGGCGACCTGATCATCAAAAAAAATGCCTCTACATTTGTTCCAAATGCATTTTCGCCAAATGGCGATGGAATTAATGATGAACTGGTTATTGGTGTAACCAACCTCAAGAAATATAGCATTCAGATTTACAACCGCCTGGGCAGTCAGGTTTTCTTTACCAATAATATATTCGAAAACTGGAACGGTACTTTTAAAGGCAACCAGCTCCCTGTTGGCGTATATTATTATATCATATTGGGCACCAACATATCGAATAATACGGTTAAATATTCTGGTTCAATAACGCTCCTCAGGTAATTTAACAATGTATTCAGGTTAGCAGTTAAGGTGCTTTAAATACGGTAGTATCCTGGGCAATTTTAGGCACCGTGTAATTTCCGGTATCTAAACTTACTTTAGGCAATAGTTTTTTTATACTGGCTAAATCGGCTTTACCGATACCGGTTTGATATACATACAGAAATTTTAAATTTTTAAGTTTCTGTAACTGATTAAGCCCTTTTACCGTAATTTTTGTCCCAACCAAACTCAACGATTGTAACTGATCTAAGTCTTTAAGCGATGCTAAACCCGCATCTGTTACCTGCGTATTGTTTAAGTTTAACCTGGTTAAGTTTTTGCAATCCTTTATTGCCGTTAAGGTTTGATCATTTACCTTGTTGTTTTCCAGCTTAAGCCAAAGGAGTTGTTTTTCGATCGATTTTATCAAGTCTAAAACATCTTTCCCCATCGATTGCGCATTAATAAAATTGGCTGAAAGATAGTTGGTATTCTGGGCAACGGGAAATACCGTAATCCCTGCATCAGTAAATTTTTTCAATACTTTATTGTCGACAGCTGAAACCTCTTGAGCTGGAATATCACTGACTTTGATTTGCTCAGCACCACTTTCGCCTTTTTGCAGGCTGGCTAAAATTGTTTTTATATTTTCTGGCTGGGGGAGATCTTTAAATTTCTTTTTGAAATCAGCACCATTATCAATCCACCATTTTACCAAGGCAATCTCGTTGGTGGTAAGTTGGGGTTTTTCTTTTGGCGCCATATGGTCTTCATCATTCAATGGCAATAAAATCCGTTTCATCAGCTCACTATCGTCAGCTTTACCCTTTACAATGGTATGCCCATCTTCTCCACCCTTTAAAATATATTCCTCCTGGTCTAACCTCAGCTTACCTTTCTGCTTTTCGCTGCCATGGCAGCTATAACATCTATTTTGAAAGAGCGGTTGAATCGCATTTTGGTAAATGAAGGCTTCCTGAACATTGGGAATTGGCGGAATAGCTGCACCCCCTTTAGTACTGCCCGATTTTAACGGGGCAGTTAAATAATCAGAACCATGGGTTAAAGAACCACCCAAATGTCCAGTAATCGAAATGAGGACGATAAGAACCGCAGCAATTGTGCCCAATATGGCATTCGATTTAACTTTCTGATAGATGATCCACAAGATAAAAGACAAAACAGCAACACTAATGCCCATCCATTGGTGATTGCTCACCAGCTTACCATCATAATCCCCTCCATTGGCCAATAAATAACCTGTAATGCAAGATACTACAGCACTTAACGCACCCAGAAGCAGCATAATAGGAATGGCTGGTTTTAGGTTCATAAATTTTGCAGTAAATGATAAGAGCATACAAATACAGCCAAGTAACAAAATCCCGATAGGAAGGTGGACAAAAACCGGGTGAAAGCGCCCAAAAAATTCTAGCATCTTATTGATATCTCTTTCTTAATAAATTCATCATGTAAACATTTATTGCCCATTGATCGGCAACGGGTTGGCGTGTATAAGGCAAGGTAGGCATATAATCAGCCGGGCCAAACTCAGTAAGAATGGTCATACGTTCGCCGTTTTTCTTTTTCCGTGCGATAATTTTGTCCCACCAGGCCAGGTGTGCTTCTACCACTTTTGCCCATTCTGGTGCCCTTGGATCGTTTACCTGTGGCCCTTCCGGGTGCCCAACACGCGAGTGGATATGTTCTGCCTTTTCTAAAATGAAATCGATGGTTTGTTTCTGATCAGACAATAAACTTTCGTGCACATTGCACCAATGCGAAATATCTAAAGTAAATCTCAGTTCCGGATTTTTCTCCGCAAAGTTTTTGGCAACATGTGCTGCAAACATCATACGGCTACGATGCGTTTCGTGATAAATTGGTATACCCGACGATTTGCTTTTCGCTGTTGCGTAATCGATAATCTTTTTGTTTTCTTCGTAAGTGAAATAATCTTTTCCCGAATGGCAATTGATGTAAACTGGTTTTTGATAAGTATTGGCACAAATGGCATCTACATTTTGTTTAAAAGTGGCTAAATGCTCCGTTATATTCGCCTGATATCCGGCACATAAAAATCCTACTTCTAATTTATATTTCTTTAACGCATCAAAAAGTTCTTTTATCGCTTTTTCTTCGCCTGGCCACCATACTTCAATGCCTTCATAGCCTTCTTTTTTTGCTGCTGCGCAAAATTCATCTCTTGTACCGCCAAAACCCCAATCGGTTTGCATAAATAATAATTCGTAGCCGGCTTTTGCTTTTATATTTTTAAGTTCATTAGCACTCATGTTTTGGATAGGGGCTAAAATTGAAGCTGCCGTTACAACAGCTGTATTTTGTAAGAATTTTCTTCTGGTTTGGCTCATTCGTTTACTTGTTATTAGTTCATTGGTTCACTTGTCATTAGTTCATTGGTCATTAGTTTATTGGTAACTCATTGGGTTAATCGACTGTGGACTCCGGACTTCCGACTCCTGACTTCCGACTCCCGACTCCCGACTTAAGCCACAATCTCTGATATTACCTTACCTGCCACATCGGTTAACCTAAACGGCCGACCCTGGAAAGGATAGGTAAATTGTTCATGATCGAATCCCAACTGGTTTAAAATGGTCGCCTGAATATCGAAGGCATCTACTTTTCCACTTACCGCACTGTAACCAATTTCATCTGTTTCTCCGTGTGTAAATCCTTTTTTCACACCTCCGCCGGCCATCCATATAGTAAATGCTTCTGTATGGTGATCTCTACCTTTAAATGGGTTTTGTATACCATTTCGGTTTTCCATCATTGGGGTACGGCCAAATTCTCCTCCCCAAACGACCAGGGTTTCTTCTAATAAACCACGTTGTTTTAAATCGAGCAATAAAGCGGTAATTGGCCTGTCAATGGTTCTGCATTTATTCTTTAGTCCGATATTAAGTGAGTTGTTTGGGCTATCTCCATGTGCATCCCAGCCCCAGTCGAATAACTGGATGTAACGTACGCCTTTTTCTACCAGTTTACGGGCAAGCAGTACATTATTGGCAAAACAGGCTTTACCGGGCTGTGTGCCATACATTTCGTGAATGTAAGCAGGTTCATCATTGATATTCATCACCTCTGGTGCCGAAATCTGCATGCGGTAAGCCATTTCATATTGTGCGATCCTCGATAAAATTTCGGGATCGTTATACTCCTGATATTGTTGTTCGTTGGCTTTATTAATGGCTTCGATAGAGGCTTTTCTCAAATCGCGGTTCATTCCATCCGGATCTTTAATAAACAGTACCGGATCTCCTTCACTCCGGCATTGTACACCCTGATAAACGGATGGTAAAAAACCACTTCCCCAAACACTTTTTCCGGCATCGGGGAAACTACCTCCACTGGTCAATACTACATATCCGGGTAAATTCTGGTTTTCTGATCCTAAACCATAGGTTACCCAACTTCCCATACTCGGCCTGCCCAATCGCGGTGAACCGGTATGCACCAGCAACTGCGCCGGAGCATGATTAAACTGATCCGTTTTTACCGCTTTCAAAAAGCTTACTTCATCTACCATGGTAGAAAAGTGTGGTAAATTATCACTAACCAAAGCACCCGATTGGCCATATTTGGCAAAAATAGCCTGTGGCCCTAACATTTTAGGCACCCCGGTTATAAAAGCAAATTTTTTCCCGGCGAGTAATGAAGGAGGACAATCCTGGCCATCCATTTTCATCAATTCTGGTTTAAAATCAAATAATTCCAATTGAGATGGAGCGCCTGCCATGTGCAAATAAATTACACTTCGTGCCTTACCTACAAGTGGTGGCGATTTTGGCAATAACGGATGCGCAGGATCGTAAGCAATTTTGGTTTGCGGACTTGAAAAAAGATTACCACAGCTACCCAGTAATGAACCCATTGCCAAAGCACCCAAACCCATTGCACTTTCTTTTAAAAAATGACGTCGCGAGTGCAGGCGTGCATTTGCTTCATGCGCTTCTTTAATTAACCTATGTGCGTTTAATTCGTCTCTTGTCATAACCGGTCAAATCAATTTTTGGTAACCACTTCATCCAGATTAAGCATGGCATTGGCCACGAGTACCATTGCCGCATCTTCTGGCTTATATTTCTTTTGCTTATCGCCCATAAATGCCGATACACTTGCCGAATTTTTTCTAAACTCGCCAAAGGCTTTGGCATACAGGTCTTCAAATACTTTCAATCTGTTTTGAGGGATCGTTTTGTATAAGATCAATTCATAACCCTTTGCAATTTTCGATTTGCTGGTGCTTCCACCCACTTTTTCCATGCGCACGGCCAGTTTTCTAGCTAAATCGATATACACACTGTCATTTAAGGTTACCAGGGCTTGTAAAGGTGTATTGGTGCGAATACGGCGCGGACTACAAACCACCCGCGATGCACCATCGAAAGCAATAGCAGATGGATATGGTGCTGTTCTTTTCCAATAGGTATAAATTCCCCTGCGGTATTGTTCTTCTCCGCCACTTAACACCCATTTGGCACCACTATAAGGCGAGAACCAGATGCCTTCAGGCTGCCAGGGCATTACCGGTGGTCCGTACATTTTATTACTTAATACTCCACAAACCGCAAGACTTTGATCTCTTATTTGCTCGGCACTTAACCTGATGCGGGAGCCCCTGGCGTAAAACTTATTAAACAGATCTTTTTCTTTCAGTTCTTCTGTTACCTTACTGTCTTGCCTGTAAGTGGCCATCATCACCAGTTCCTTCAACATTTTTTTAACACTCCAGTTATATTTGTACATAAACTGATAAGCCATAAAATCTAAAAGTTCCTGGTGGGTTGGCGCCATTCCCTGGGTACCCATATCTTCTAAAGTTTCTACCAAACCTGCACCATACAACTGCTCCCACAATCTGTTTACCATGGTTCTGGATACGAGCGGATTTCTTTTATCGGTAAGCCACATGGCTAAACCCATCCTGTTATCTGGTGCATTTTTAGGCATGGCAAATGCCAGAGAATTAGGCACACCAACTTTAACTTCTTTGCCTTTCGAAGTCCACGCACCACGCTCAAACACATAATTTTTACGTTGCATGCTCAGTGGATTTTCAACCATGATTGGTGTAGTGGGCACATTTGCATTCATTAAACCAGTAAACCTTTTTTTGTTGACCAAATAATCAGGTTTACCTTTTCCTGGAAACTGTCTGGTAAAATAAAACCAATCGAAGTACAACATAAATTCGTCAGGATTTTTTACCGAAGGATTGTTATACTTTAAATACACATCTTGTACCCCACTTTGTTTTGCAAAATCAACTTCTACATTTTCATAGCCCTTGGTTTGGCCCACTTTCCACGATTTTACAACAGGACCATTTGGCGAACCTAAATGCAGGCTCATTGTACCATCTGGTTTGCTACAATTGTAGCGTAAGATTAACTGATCAACATTATTAAGATCGACTGATTTTAGTCTTGCCGAAGAGCTATTTTTAAAAAATAATGCAATGTTATTATTACCGATTACCGAATTAACCAGTTGATCGGCCGTAGTAGAATTTATTGCTGGCTGACCGGTTTTTAAGAATAAATCAACTTCGGCAGCTCTTTCCTTACCTGCAACAGTTTTAACCCAGCTGGTTAAATGATTCAGCTCATTTTTAAGGCTATCATTAAAATCTTTAAGCAAAGGGTACTCTGCTGAAACGTCTTCATCTCTTGTATTGTTAAAATACGACATGAATTTATAGTACTCATCATGTTTAAAGGGATCGTACGGGTGGCTATGGCATTGTACGCAAGAAAAAGTGGTACTCATTAAGCCTTCCCAGGTGGCATTTACACGATCTAATACCGCCGCTGTTCTAAACTCTTCATTATTGGTTCCGCCTTCATCATTGGTTGGAGTATTTCTACTAAATGCAGTAGCAATATATTGGGCATCTGTTGGATTTGGGAATAAATCACCGGCGATCTGATCAGTAATAAAACGATCGTAGGGCATATCACGGTTAAAGGCTTTAATCACCCAGTCGCGATAGCTCCAGATATTTCGGTTAGGATCGCTCTCATAACCTTTGGTATCGGCATAACGCGCTATATCCAGCCACATCGATGCCCATCGCTCGCCAAATTTAGGCGAAGCCAGTAAACTATCAACCAGCACCTTGTAGGCTGCCTGCTCATCTTTGCTATTCAAATAAAATTTGGCCAGTTTGTCTGAAGGATAAGTACCAATCAAATCTAAACTTACTCTCCTCAATAAGGTGGCCTTATCAGCAGTTTTAGATGGTTCCAGTTTATTTTCTTCTAGTTTCGCAAAAATAAATTTATCCAGATCGTTGCGGATCCAACTGTTATCTACATCTGGTAATTCAGTAGGTTTTACACTAACATAAGCCCAATGGTTACCCCATTTTGCACCTTGCTTTATCCAGCCACTCAGGATATCGATCTCCTCATTATTTAGCGCCGGGTGCTTATATGGCATCCTTTCTTCAGGATCGTTAGATTTTAACCGTTTAATAAATTCGCTATCCTCCGGATGACCTGGAATGATTGCCGGTTTGCCGCTTTTGGTTTTAGCCAAAGCTTCTTCACGAAACAATACACTAAAACCGCCCTGCTGCTTAACGCCGCCATGGCAAGAAATACATTTTTTATTTAAAATGGGCTTAACCTGCGAGTTAAAATCGATCTCTTCCTCAGAAGAAAAGAGTGAAAAAGCAATTAAACCTATAGCGACTAAGGTAAAGCCGGATGCAAATAATATTTTCCTTTTTAATAACATTTGGTCAGTATTCAATTCAGAGGTAATTCCGGCAGTTCTTAGTGTTAAAGATCCAGCAGAACCCTGAAAATGAAATTATTTATTTTGTGCTTAATATTTTTAGGCGTGATCTAATCAAATGTCCTTATAAAAGCTATAAACAAAAATGTATTAAGTTGCGAAAAAGATGGACTATATTACTTTTAAAATATGTAATTTAGTGAAAAACACAAGTGATGACCGAAAAGTCCAATGCAAAAAAAGATGGGTTCGAATATGAAAGAACCATTATCATTCCACGAAATGTAATTAGCAAGCAATGCATTGGAAATGAAATCATAAGCAATTTATACCTCACCAATATTGGCCTTTACCCTAAAGCCCTAAACCATTATCGAAAAAGGGCAAACGGATCAGAACAGCATATTTTAATTTACTGTTCCGACGGAAAAGGTAGTGTAACATTAGAAAATACTACTTATCATATTGAGGCTGGCAACTACATTATTATCCCAAAAAAAACAGCTCATGTTTATCAGGCTGATTTAATTTTACCATGGACAATTTACTGGTTCCATTTTTCGGGTACCGGTGCTGATGCTTTGGTAGCACAATTACAAAATTATAAGGGATATGCCGGATTTAGTGAAGAACGAAACACCATTTTTAATACGATATATAGCCGCCTTGAGCGGGGTTTTAGCCGAGAGAATATTGTTTATGCCAATTTGTGCTTCCACCAGTACATTGCCGAGGTGGTTTATACCGACAAACATCTTGTGAATGATAAAATTATGGAACCCGATAAGGTTGAAGAGCTTATAGATTTTATGCGAAATAACATCGAAAAAATACTTACATTAAAAGAAATGGCGCTGGCTGTTTACCTATCGCCATCATATTTATCGGCTATATTTAAAAAGAAAACAGGTACTTCTCCTATCGATTACTTTAACCAGCTTAAAATTCAGAAAACCACACAGTATCTACTCTTTACCAACCTCCGAATTAACGAAATTGCACTAAAAATAGGCATCAGCGATCCTTATTATTTTAGCCGCCTGTTTTCGAGCATCATGGGTATTTCGCCAAAACAGTATAGGGATAACAGGTTTAACTGAGACATTTTTGGATAATAATCAGATGTTCATCTTATAAGATTTAATACTTCAAACCATTCTTGATGAAATATGATGATCAATATCAAAATTTGCCCAAACAATTTCCCGATCCACCATAGTGAAACGTTGATAGTGATTATATATTGATGCCACCTTAAAATCCGGCTCCATAACCAGCCACCAAGTTTTATTATCTGGCTTTAAATCTACACTGATTAAATAGTACATCTCTTTTATCTCATCCAATGATTTTTCAAAGTTGGTATTCTTAAATCTTTTGAAGATTAAATATTGCAAACTGGCAATTATAGCGTCATAATCAGAAGCTAGTTTTTTAACGAGCTCTACTTTATCGTCTATTTGCTGATCCTGGCTTTCTGTACCGATTGATAGTTCAATATTATGATCAGGATGAAGATTTGGCACTACCCCAAACCATTTTTTATCTTTTCTGTTGTAGATTAATCGACCAAAAGGTTCAACAATAATGCTTTTTGAATCATTATATACACTCTCCTCTTCTTTCCGAAGCGGGAAAACCCTCATACAAATAAACATAATCAAAAAAGATGGCCCGTAGGTAACCAAAAACTCATCAACACCAAGAGGCATTAACTTTCCAAATGCCCATAAATAAAGCATAAACAATGCTATTGAGGTCATAAGCGCATTGCCTGCAATCCTCTTTTTATTATAAACTGATTGGGCATTGCCATTAATTTTACGCATATTAAATAAAAGTGCGCAAAAAGTTAAAGCAATAAATATAGCGGCGTCTTTTAGATCCAAATAAACATTAACGCTATAATTTGAAGTAATAATTGGCAACATCTTGAGGTATGCCATCATGATTGCAAAGGTGACCGGAAGACAAAGTAACAGTGTAGTTAATGTTACTTTTAAGGAGTAAATAATGGCCTGTTTCATTGAGATATCGAAATTTAGATAGTTATGGCATTTTTTCAAAAAAATTGAAATCAAAAATTTAATCAATTAAGTAGCAGAGCAAAATATCCAATAATGTTAATATTAATCCAACGTTAAACCAATTTCCTTTAATAAAATTGCCGCATTAAAGGTTTTACAAGGCCCTTGCTTCAATAGATAATCAAACTTCATTTCGCCTTCGGTAATCTGGATATCGAAGTGAAAATTACGGACGGTTTCTGGGTAATCCACAATCAGATCGGCTAATTGTAAATCGTGGGTAGCAAAAAGTGCAGGTGTTTTTTCGGCAATCAACTTCTGTACAAAAACCTTCGAGCCTAAATATTTATCACGACTGTTTGTACCGCGCAGCATTTCGTCAATCAATACAAAAGTATCTTTGTCTTTCACCACATGATCCAAGATCATTTTCAGGCGGTTTAGCTCTGCTTTAAAAGTAGAGGTACTTTCGTTCAGCGAATCTTTAATCCGCATATAGGTATTGATCGAAAAAACAGATAATTGCATTTCTTTGGCACAAACCGGCGCACCAGCATAAGCCAATACCATATTAATGCCTAAAGTCCGTAGAAAAGTACTTTTACCCGCCATGTTAGAACCTGTTACAATATCTACTGTTGGTTTTGCTTCCAAATGAAAATCGTTATTCACCCTTATTTGCGCTGGAATAAGCGGATGCCCAATATGTGTGGTGGCTAATGCAAACTGATCGCTAAGTACTGGGAAAACCCAATCAGGCTGATTATAGGCCGTTGTAGCCAGCGAAATCAGCTCTTCAAAATCGCCTAAGTGGTCAAGGGCCGAAACCACATCCCTTGATGAAGATGTATACCAAATATCTAAACTGATGCAGCATTTTAAATCCCAGAGCAAAAGCGCATTTAATACACCACCGACCAGGAGATTCAGCCTGGCATCAAAATTCTGGATAATTTTAGACAATGCTTTAATTTCTTTGCTAACCGGGATTTTTGAGTCCAGTAAACTTAAGGTATAAACGCTTTTCCAGCTTTGATTCTCTGTCCATAAAATAGCACTGGCATAACCATTTAACAAACCCGAACTTCCACCGAAACAATAAAAAACTTTATTAATCTTCGCACCTAACCATACGTTCCATCCCGTGTGTATGACAAATAGAAGTGCCAGCACTTTCCAAAAAACACCGCTGACAAAAACAGCGGCCAATATCAATGTAATAGAAATATAAGGCACGAGTTTAACATAAAACCTCATCAACCTGCTCTTTACAAATTCCAATTGTGCACCCAACTGGTGTTTAAGCTGCATTTTAATCTGCTCTATTTTATTGGGATCGTAGCCATGCAGGTTAGCCCTGAAACTATAGGTCTCTGCTATCTTTTCCCTTATTTCATTTACAGCTCCCTGGCGGAGTAATATCCGGTCTCTGGTCGATTTTTCTGCGAAATTTTTAGCCAGTAAGTTATTCCCGTTTTTGGTACTACAACGGTTAATCAGGGCAAACAATGATGCGTTACCAAAAATATCAAGATCAGCAGTATAAGGATGCAGTTCAGATTCGAAAACCTGACCATGGTCGTATCCGTTAGCCGCACCATTTAAAACATTCCATTCATTCTGATAAACCCATAAGAGTTGCTTTTTATAATCGATTTCGCGGTCGAGCTGACTTTGTCTGCGGACAATAAAAACGAAGGCAATTACAGGCAGCAGCAAACAAATCTGAATTAATGTCCGCAGGCTGTCGTCTGCCGAGCGCAGCAGCAAAACGAAAAATAAAATTTCAGCGAGGAATACACCTATGCGCATTAAAGAAAGCTGATCGATCCGTTTCCTGGTTTGATCTATATCTGCTGTAACCTGTTTAATTTTCTGATCGTAATCGGCTATTATTTCTGCTTGTTGTTTTAACATGGTATCGCTTCGGTGTATCTATTTTCGAAGGTATAAGATCGATAGATTGTATTTTTTGTTACAATTTTCTCTAAGTTTGAATCTCGAAATTCTAAAGATAGGCAAAATATTAAATGAAGATTACATTGATCGCCATTGGCAAAACAGAAGATAAATACCTGATTGAAGGAATTGATAAATACATCAACCGCTTAAAACATTATATTAACTTTAGTTTTGTGGCTTTGCCAGATGTAAAAAATGTTAAAAACCTAAGTGAAGCGCAGCAAAAGGCCAAGGAGGCCGAACTGTTGCACAAACAAATTAATAATGGCGATGTTGTTATTTTGCTGGATGAAAAAGGGAAAAAATATTCATCAGTAGAATTTTCGAACTACTTAAATAAACAGATGATTGGTAGTGTGCAGCATTTAATTTTTATTATTGGCGGCCCGTATGGATTTGATGAAAGCATTTACAAAAGAGCAAACGGTTTAATTTCCTTATCCGACATGACCTTTTCGCACCAAATGATCAGGTTGTTTTTTGTAGAGCAGCTATACCGTGGATTTAGCATTTTAAAAGGCGAACCATATCACCACGCTTAACATTATATTTTGGCATTAAAAACTCTATACCATTAAATCCCATCTTATTATTCATGAAAAGAATTTTATTAATACTCTCGATCTTATTCATTACAAATTTTAAAACCTTCCCTCAAAAGGCAAAGGATTATTATGAAAAAGGGCTAAACGCCTTCCAAAAGAAATTAGATAACCAGGCTGTGCTTTACCTTGATTCATCTATAAATCTTAAAAATGATGAATATGTCACCTATCAACTTAGAGGCTTTATCAAATCTTATCAGGGTAAATTTGTTGATGCTATTTCAGATTTTGATAAAGCCATAAGGCTCAATCCGAATGATGCCGATAACTTTGGTTATAGAGCTTCTGCAAAAGGTTCAAATACAGATATTAAAGGTGCTGTGCAAGATTTAACCCAAGCCATTAAAATTGCGCCAAGAAAAGGTGAATATTATAGAGATAGAGCGAAGTTTTATGCAAAATTACAAGATACCGTTTCGGCACAGCTGGACCTCAATAAAGCAATAACAATCGATCCTGAAGATGCTTATAATTTTACTGAAAGAGCTGTTATTAAAGATTCTGCTCATGATCTGCCTGGCGCCTTACAAGATTTAAACCAGGCAATTCTCATCGACCCTAATCAATCTACGTTCTATAGGCAGAGGGCAGAATTGCACCTCAAACTTCGCGATACAATATCGGCATTATCAGATTTTGATCATGATATCAGACTTGTAAAAAAAGATAATCCTATGTTTTATTGGGATCATTACGATAGAGCTAAAACAAGATTTTTAACTGGCAACTACACAGGTTGCGTTGAAGATTGCAAGGTAATCATTACAGATTTTAACATCCAACCTGATACATCTTTGATAAAACTCGCATATGAATATAGCGCACAGGCCAATCTTAAGAACGGCAATTATTTGGCGACTATTTCAGATTGTAATGATCTTTTGAAACTTTACCCAAAAGATTATACGGTGTACCTGGCAAAAGGAGAAGCACATTTTAGGCTTAACGAATTTAACGATTGTCTGAAAGCAGTAAACGAAGCTATTGCAATCCATCCTACAGCTGAGGCTTATTTTTATAGATCGCTAGCGAATGCCAAACTGAACCACCTAAAGGAAGTTGAAAATGATTTAACGAAAGCTATTAATTTAAATTCCAATTATTTTTTAGCGTACAGGAATCGGGCACTGGTTAGAGGGGTACTCGCAAATTATAAAGGAACCATTGCTGATGCAAATATTGTTCTCAAAAACGATCCAACAGACGTTAAGGTACTCACTACAAAAGGAATGGCACTATATTTTCTTAATAATAAAAAAGAAGGTTGCCCAATCGTAAAAAGAGCGGCGAGTCTGGGTGATCAGAATGCAAAACAATTTGCAAAAGAAAAATGTAAATAAAAAACCTTATGGAATAATTATGCTATAATCATCATTAAATAAAAGAAATTATGCTATTAGATAAATATAAAAGGGAATACAGATATAAAAGCAATCAGAATGGCAACAATAAATACCTATGGATCAGCATTATTGCCTCTTTGGTTATTGTAGCTTTGCTTTACTATTTCTTCGATTAAACCCACAAAAAAACACCAGACAAATTGCCTGGTGTTCCCTATCATTTCGGTAAATAAAGCTTAAACGCCTTTTTTACTGGTCATACTTGCTTTTTTAGCTGGAGCTGAAGTTTTAGTAGTTGCTTTAGCACTAGCTGATGCTTTAGATCCTGTGGCTTTTTGCTTTTTATCTGAAGCTGCTTTTTCTTCTGACAACTTAACCTCTGCTGATGTACCCGGAGTTTCAGGAGTTTCTTCCGTAAACAAAGGCAGATCTTTTAATAAGTTATACCAGGTGATAATTTTCTTCATATCAGAAGCATACACTTTCTCCTGATCGTGACCTGGAGCTACTTCAAGGAAATAAGCACGTAAGTCGCCTTTCAAATCTGGAGTAGATCCTTTTGCAGAAATTTTAGCAAAAATATCGGCCAATTTAATTTCTTCATCTTCACCATACACGGTAATATCTTCTAAAGAAGCTAATTTTGTGTTGGTGATGTTCGCTACAATTTTAGTTTTTTGAGCATCTAAGCCTTCTAAAATGTAACCTACTTTATTTTGTCCAACCAGTTTAAACAAACCTGGTCTGCCAGATACGGCAACAATTCCTCTTAAATTCATATTATGTGTGTTTAGCGGTTAGTGTTTGGTGTTTAGCGTTATAACACGCTCGCCCCCAAACGCATCGCGTTTTTTAATGTTTTAAAAACCTCAATATTCAGCAATTGGTATCAGCGCTCTAAACGCTTATCGCCAAACGCATGGCGCACTAATCTTCTAAAACTTCAATGTTTAAAATTTTATCACCCTGACGGATATCGTCTACAAGGTCTACATTCTCCACAACTTTACCAAAACAAGTATGGTTACGGTCTAAATGAGCAGTATTGGTTCTGCTGTGACAGATAAAAAACTGTGAACCACCAGTATTGCGGCCAGCATGAGCCATAGATAAAACACCACGGTCGTGATACTGATTTTCGCCATCTAATTCGCAATCAATTTTATAACCTGGGCCACCAGTACCTGCCAAATGCGCTTTAGCCGGATCTTTTGAATTCGGACATCCGCCCTGAACCATAAAGTTAGGAATTACACGGTGAAAAGTTACACCATCATAAAAGCCTTCTTTAGCTAATTTTTTAAAGTTTGCAACGGCTTTCGGCGCATCATTTTCGTAGAACTCTACGGTCATATCGCCTTTTTCTGTTTTTATTATTGCTTTACTCATATCAATATCGGTACTAATTTTAAATTTTGTTCAGCTAAAAAAAATTCATATTTTTTTAGTAAAGGGCAAAAATAACAAAATTGTATAAATAGAACATCTTTAAATTATAAATCTACCTAATATTAAGAGTAATTATAGGTAAATGAACAGTAATTCGTACTTGGCGGCCTGTAGCCCCGCCATTCGCTGTAGCCCTCGTAAAAAACTCGGGGCTGCCGCTGCTGTCGGGTTTAGGTACAATTTGGTGCAAGCCGTAAAATCGAAAAAAATTAAGCACTTTATATTTTAGTTAACACGCTAAATAAGTTATTTTAGTGTTTTAAGCATACCGATTTGATAAAGAAATATTATATCCTGCTCATTTGCCTGCTTTGCTCTTTGGGCTTAAGGGCCTCATCATTGTTAATTTACATGGATGAAGACCAAAAAAACCACCTCAAAGCATACGGAATTGCCTATTGGACAATCAGCAAACAGCTGGAGGTAGATTGGCTTTTAAATTACCGCGGCGGCAGCTTTTTAATTAAGTACAATAAAACCGTAGAAGATGAACTTAAAATCCGCGGCGTATCATACGAAGTAATGGCCGATGGAAAAGTAACCAATCTTTTAAACGAAATCAGCGATCCATCGGTAAACATGGAGATGGTTAAACTGGAGAAAACACCAAAAATTGCGGTATACTCACCAAAAAGCAAATTGCCCTGGGATGATGCCGTTACACTCGTTTTAACCTATGCTGAAATTCCGTATGATGTAATTTATGATGATGATATTTTACAGGATAAATTAAGCAAATACGATTGGTTACACCTGCACCATGAAGATTTTACCGGGCAATACGGACGTTTCTGGGCCAACTTCAGGTATGCAACCTGGTACCAGGAAGATGTTAAAAACCAGGAAACCTTAGCAAAACGCATGGGTTATAAAAAGGTTTCGGAGATGAAATTAGCCGTTGCCAAACACATTAAAGAATACTGTGCGGGTGGAGGTTTCTTATTTGCCATGTGCTCTGGTACGGATAGTTTCGACATTGCGCTTGCCGCCGATGGCGTAGATATTTGTGCGCAAATGTTTGATGGCGATGGCGCAGATCCAAATGCACAAAGTAAACTGGATTTCAATAAAACACTCGCCTTCCAGAATTTCAAGTTAGATAACAACCCGATGAATTATGAATTTTCGGATATCGATGCGACTCAAACCCGTACACTGAACCAAACCAACGATTATTTTACTTTATTCGATTTTTCGGCCAAATGGGATCTTGTTCCAACCATGCTTACCCAGGATCATGATAAGGTGATTAAAGGTTTTATGGGGCAAACCACAGCCTTCAGAAAGAGTTTAGTGAAAACAAGTGTAACTGTTTTGGGCGAAAATAAAGGCGCTGCAGAAGTAAGGTATTTACATGGAGAAATTGGCAAAGGTCAGTTTACATTTTATGGCGGGCACGATCCGGAAGATTATCAGCACGCCGTAGGCGATCCGCCAACAGATTTAAATCTGCATCCAAATTCGCCAGGCTATCGCTTAATCTTAAATAATGTGCTTTTTCCAGCGGCAAAAAAGAAACCTCAAAAAACATAATTTGCCAGAATTTAGCTTTTGGCATTACCGATTTCAGGTTAAAAAAAATGTTAATTTTTCACTATATTCCTGTTATGTATACAGTAAATTGTGCTTGATATGATTTCTGATTCCTATCATCGCTTCACTTAAATGCTGCAAAAAGCATACTGAAAACCAATACATTAGCTACTCAATTGTAACACACTTGATACTTTGGCACAGCTTTTGGAATTGAGACTTGTAATTAACAACAGGTTAAAGCCTGAAATTTTTAAACAAGATTCTTCTAAAAGAAAAATATTATGAAAAAGTTACTATTAAGTGCATCAGTTATTTTATTAGCCACGGGTGCTTTCGCTCAATCTACTACAGGTACTACTTCAAGGTTCGGTATCAAAGCTGGAGTTAACTTAGCTAAAATCCATTCGAGTGGCGACAATGAAGCATTGTACAACGATAATGCGAAAAATAATTTAGGTTACAATGTTACTGCATTTGGAGACTTCGGAATAGCCAACAACTTTTTTATCCAACCAGGAATTTCATTACAGAACAAAGGTGTTAAATTTGAAGGCACCAATTCAGCAACAGTTGGCGCAGTAACAACTACTACAACAACTTCGTTGAAAACAAATGTAATGGCTATAGAGGTACCAATTAATGCGGTATTTAATATCCCTACTGGTGAAAGTGGTGCAGTACAGATTAGTGCTGGTCCGTATGTTGGATTTAACATTTCTGGTAAAAACAAAGGAAATACTACAACTACAACAGTAAATAACAACACCAACTCAAGCGTTACTTCTACCAACAGCAATGATAAAGATTTAAGTTTTGGTAGTGCAACCGATAAGGATGCAAGTGGTACAGATTTCGGTGCAAACTTTGGTTTAGCTTACCGTACATCTTCAGGTTTCTTAGTAGGTGCTAATTATGGTTTAGGTTTAAGTGATTTAACTCCAAAAGATTCGAGAGCTAATTCAAATAAATATACTAACCGTGTATTAGGATTTACAGTAGGTTATTCATTCTAAGAAAAGCCTTAAAAACAAAAGCCTCTCGGTTTAAAAATCGGGAGGCTTTTTTATGCTTGATTATTTAGTCGTAAAAGTTCCAGCTAACCCCAAATTTTAATAGTGCATCTTGCATGGGGTATCTGTTCACAGTGTAATAACCTGGCTGGAATAAGCCTTGATTTACAAAATCGTATTTAACAAAAATATTAGCCCTTTTTAAGTTTGCTTTAAAAAAGACATCAATTACTGGTTTTGAAGCTAAATTGGTTGGATTGCTTTCATCGATATAAAACTGCGCCGTTGCAGGTGAATATAAATAGTTTGCATATTCAGCGTTATACCGCACATCAAATCCCACATTAGCTTTTAATACTTTGAAAAAAGTATTATCAAAATAAATGCTGTTATAAGTATAAAGTTCTGGCGTTCTTAATACTGAATTTTTATCTGTTTTTTGATAAGCAACATAATTTTCCATAACAAACTTACCAAATCTCGATTTCTTTGATACATCCAGCCTGATTAAGCTAATATCAGCAGTAGCTTGTTTTGGCAAAATGGCATTTGTTCCATTGCTATGGTCGGCAGCAAAATAAACGTAATTACTGGTTAAGAAATATTTGGCCCCTGCAGTAAAACCATACTTATCATTGATATAGTTAAATGATAAATTGGCAATTTTAGTGTTTTTAAAATCACTGTTTGTCCACTGGTAATGATTACCATGATAGTAATTAAAAATAGCCGCTGGTGTTTGGTTTTGTGCATAGGCACCCAATTCGATTCTACCTATGTTTTTACCTAAAAGAATTTTACTTTTTGCCTCGTATAAATAATCACCTGCGTTCTCACCTTGCAAAATTTGCTGTACATCTAAATTAAAATCGATATTGTTAGAGAACCGGTAACCTGCTGCCCCTAAAATGGTAATGTTTTGATAAGCAAATCTGCTGCGCTCGTAATTGGTTGCATCTTGTTTTATGCCCAGATATTCATGCTTGTAATAATCGTGCCTAACCCCAGCATCAACCTTTAGTTCGTTTTTAATAACCGAACTGTTTTTAGGCCTTAAGAAGAAACTATAAATAAACTCATTTTTAATATGTTTTACATGGGTTGAGTCATTCGTAAATAGGGTACTCGCAATTCCAGGAGGCAGTACGTTATTAACATCCGCTCCATTTTTGTAAAAATCGAAACTGTCGTTATTGTACTCAAACGTGTACGAAACCTTGTTCGTTGGTAAAACAGCATTGTTCACATTTGCAGAGGTATCTATCCGGCCTACATAATAGGTTTGCTTTAAGAAAACCGTATTTTTCCGGTACATATTTCTTGAGTCTGATAAATTTACGGGCTCCGCTTCTCTCGCAATTTTAGAATAATCTTTATCAAATAAACCTGTAGCTACCGTTGAACCATTCTCGTAGGCACGCATGGTATTAAAGATTGCCGATGCCCACATATTATAACGTTTGCTTGGCGACTGGTACCATGAAAATACGGCAACATTCAAATTATCGCCACGCTGCCGGGCGTAAAAGCCTTTAGAATCGCCACGGTTAAAATTAACACCTACGTTCCAGTTTTTTTTAATATTTTGTGTATGTATGGCCCTGAAAAGTTGTTCTTTTTGTCCGGCACTAACAAAATATAAGCTGGTAAAGGGAGTTCTGGCCTGGTAGTAAATAATATCTTCAGGCGTTAAAGCATAATAGTCAAGCGAATGAAATCCGGCATCAAAGCCAATCCTTTTACTAGGCTCATACAATAATGGCCTCGCGGCCAAACCCATGTTACCATTGCTTATGGTGGGGTGCAGGGGTTGTAAAAGCGGACTATAATTCTGAATATTGGTGGTGGAGGTATCTAAAGGCAGCAGTACAATACTATCTTTAGTCAACGATAACTTGGTAAACCTGATATATTTTGCGGTAAAAACAACAGAATCCTTTCCCGAATCTAATTTCTTTCGAACAGAATCAAGTTCCTTATTGGTACCAACACTTGTTTTTAAATCTTGCGCAAAGACTTTGTTAATGCCCAACAGCAGGAAGAGAAAAAAACAGATTTTAACGACTTTATACATCTTATAGTTCAGAAATTAAGCGGGTTAAAATCTCAGTCATTTTAGGCTCAGCTTTGGCTGCTGCTGCTAAAATTTCATCTAAATTAAAAGGCTGCAGATCTTCAGGAAAACCTTCATCCGTTAATACGGAGATAGCGAAAACAGGCAAACCAGCGTGGTTGGCCACAATCACCTCAGGTACAGTACTCATGCCAACGGCATCGGCGCCAATTAAACGCAGGTATTTATACTCGGCTTTGGTTTCTAAATTCGGACCAGAAACCGCAACATATACCCCTTTATGACAGTTAATATCAACATTTTTAGCTATTTCAAGTGCTTTGGCAATGATATCCCGCTTATAAGGCTGACTCATATCCGGAAAACGCGGACCTAATTCGCTTTCGATTAAACCCCTCAATGGGTTATCTGGCTGCAGATTAATATGATCAGCGATAATCATTAAATCACCTTTTTTAAACTCAGGATTTAGCGAGCCCGCAGCGTTAGATACAATTAAGTTTTCGATACCCAAACCTTTCATTACCCTAACCGGGAATGTGATCTGTTGCATGCTGTAACCTTCGTAATAATGTAAGCGCCCTTGCATGGCAATAATTTTCTTCCCGTTTAATGTTCCAAAAATTAGTTTCCCGCTATGAAATTCTAAAGTAGAAATTGGAAAATTCGGAATATTAGAATACATCAATTGATGCTCAACTTCGATTTCTTTTACCAAGCCACCCAAGCCAGTACCTAAAATAATACCTATTTCTGGCTTAAAGTTCTCTGTTTTACGTTTTATATATTCAACGGTTTCTTCTATTGCTCTTAACATAGTTTAAAATGAGTTCGTCAAAGGTAATCTTATCTTCTTCAAATAATTCAACCTCAATGGGTAAATAATATACAGGTAAATCTACCAGTAAATCTTCAAATCCGGTAGCTCTTAAACGCTTGCTATCCTTTTCTGTTGTGATAATGATTTTATCTTTTTTAGTACTGGCCATAAAAACCGATTTAAGCTTCTTAATATCATCATTTTTAAAAGCATAATGATCAGGAAATTCTTCGTGTTTTATGGTTTCAGCATATTTTTCAAGCTCTTCTATTAACGGGGCTGGATTTGCAATTCCGCTGAGCAGGAAAATTTCGAAATCTTTAATCGATTCGAGTGTGCGGCTTTCATTATGGTATAAATGGATAAGATCGCCGTACTTTAAATAGGAATGTAATACAGGTTGATTTGCATTTGGCTGCAGCTCGTTTACCGAGGCCTGCTGCGCTACATGTAACAATGGAACCGGCGATTTTGTGACCAGCAATACATCGGCCCTTTTGCGTGAGGAGAAAACATCCCTTAAATTTCCGGCAGGTAACAAAAACTGTAAAGTACCCAGCTTTCTAAACTCGAAAAGCAAAATATTAAAACCCGCCCTTACCGCGCGGTGTTGAAAGGCATCGTCAAGGATAATCAGATCATGGTTGTCTTTCAATTGCTTAATCCCATTCACACGGTCTTCGCAAACAGCAACGGTAACAGCTGCAAATTTTTGATGATACTGTAAAGGCTCATCCCCAATTGTTTCAGCAGTTGCAGTGCTATCGGCAACAATAAAACCTTTCGTTTTCCGTCCGTAGCCCCTGCTTAATATGGCTATTTTATAATCGGCCAGCAACCTCACCAAATATTCTGTGGTTGGTGTTTTACCCGATCCGCCAACGGATAAATTGCCTACACAAATTACCGGTAAACCGAACTTTACAGATCGCATCAATCCCCAATCATAAAGTTTTTTACGGAGGACAATAGCCATTCCATAAATGAGTGAAAAAGGAAGCAGCAAAAGGCGTAGATAGTTAAGTAGCATATCGTGGTTTCAAAAATACTGATTATTTAAAAAAGAATGGCATGGCTTAGGTCAATGCCCGATAAAGCAACCGTTGAGCGAATGAAATGGTTTGCAGGAAGAGGATTTAGTCCGAAGTCGGTAGTCTGGAGTCCAAAGTCAATTAACCTGTTTGAAGTTTCGAATCACTTATTCGACTATATTTTATCTTTTTTTATTATCATTGTTATCTACCAAAACATATTTTAATGTCTCCGAACAAAAGATTAGTAGTGGGCCAGGGCCAGATTAGTGGGTATATTTCTATTTTTTTAGCTGTGCTGGCGCTTTTAGGTATCCTGTGTTTTCATTATCCTGAAAAGCTTACCACACCCGAATTCCGCGAAATTTACACGAAAAACAGCATGGAAGCACTAATGCTTGGCGGTGTTATTGCAGCATTCTTTTTTTCTTTATTGAGTTTAATCCTCAGTAAAAAACTCAAATGGGCCTGGCCAGGCTTTGTACTTGGTGCTTTGGCCGTAATATTGGGCGCTTTGAGTGTTGAAGGGAGAGATGTAGCCAAATCGAGCTGGCATTTTGGCTTAGACTGGATGATTTTAGATCTGCTTTTAATGGTCGCTATTTTTGTTCCTTTAGAATTATTCTTCCCCAAAAACAATGAGCAGACTAAATTCCACGAAGAGTGGCGCACCGATTTAACTTATTTTGTAATCAGCCATCTGTTTATTCAGTTTTTCGGTATTGTAACCCAAAAACCTGCCGTATTATTTTTTGGCTGGATCGGTTTAGATAAATTGCACACCTGGGTACAGGGACTCCCTTTTATAGTAGCTTTGTTTCTGGCTTTTTTTAGTACCGATTTGTTTCAATATTGGGCACATCGTTTTTTTCATACCCGGGTAGCCCTTTGGCGTTTCCATTCCATACACCACTCTACACAAAATATGGATTGGCTGGCAGGAAGCCGCACACATTTTATCGATATCTTTTTCACCCGCGCAATGACTTTCATTCCGCTTTATGTTTTAGGCTTTTCATCAACCGTGTTCAATGTGTACATTATATTTATTGCCATCCATGCAGTACTCATCCATGCCAACACCAGGATTAATTTTGGCCCTTTAAAATACATTTTTACGACACCACAATATCACCACTGGCATCATTGCGAAGATCCTAAATACTATGGACATAATTTCGCTTCCATATTTCCTTTTATTGATATGATGTTTGGTACTTATTATTTACCAGGCAAAGAATGGCCCGCCGGAACGGGCGTACATGAAGCTTCGTATCCGAAAGGTTTTGTTAAACAATCCATTTATCCCTTTACCAAAAGTCCTTTTGATACCGATTTGAATATGGAAGAAAGAAGCGACAGATAGATGTCAACGCCCGCTTCTAATAATGAAATGGTACAGCTATTTATGTAACCTTTTGACGGCAGCTAGCCAATTAATATAGCCTGAAGATTGTTTAGCAAAGCAGTGTTGGTAAACATTGTTAATGTTCGTCGGGCTTTACGCTAGATTCCCGATGAAGAATCGGGAGATGCCGCTGCAATCCCGTTTATTCAAAACAGACACTGCTGCTATTAAAGTTTTTTGAAGCTCCCGGAAAAGACAATCAATTGTTACAAACGATAAAATCGTAAAGCATTTCTGCACTCATTTGGAAACGGGCACTAACGAAATTGAGAGGCATTTAAACAGGCCCTTCAACAGGCTCAGGATGACAATTTATAACTATATAGCCTCCATTGTACACCCAACCCGGTGCCCTCTGTGCTCTTTTTTCGATTATCTCTGTGGTTAAAAATTCGGAGATGGAACAAACAAATGGTTAAAACGTTATATTAGTATTCCATCTCATCTTATGCGGTCCGAAACAGAAATTTTAATTATTGGTGGTGGATTGGCAGGTTTAACGGCCGCACTTCACCTGAATAAGTTGGGTTTAAATGTTACGCTGATCGAAAAAGATACCTATCCCCACCATAAAGTTTGCGGCGAATACATTTCGAATGAGGTGCTCCCCTATTTTGAATGGCTCGGCCTGGATATTGAAAATCTTGCGCCCACATCAATCAGCGATCTGCTTTTCACCTCCCTTTCGGGCAAAAGTATACAAACTAAATTGCCGCTGGGTGGTTTTGGTTTAAGCAGGTATACCATGGATCATTACCTGTATACCGAACTGATCAGGAGGAAGGTAAATGTAATTCATGATCGCGTGGTAGAAATAAACTTTGCCCAAAATAAATTTACAATAGTAACGGCAAACCATTCTTTTGTTGCCGCTTATGTTATTGGTGCTTATGGAAAAAGATCGGCTATTGATATTAAGCTAAACCGGAGTTTCATTAATAAACGATCGCCTTATCTGGCAGTTAAAGCACATTATAAGGCTGATTTTCCGAACAACCTGGTTAGTCTGCATAATTTTCAAGGTGGTTATTGTGGGGTTTCAAAGGTTGAAAATGACCGGTTAAACATCTGTTATCTGGCGAACTATGAGCGTTTTAAAAAACACAAAAACCTGCAGGCCTTCCAGGAAAATGTGCTTTATAAAAACAGGTATTTGAAGGCTGTTTTCGAAAATGCCAGCAGTTTATTTGATGTTCCCTTAACCATCAGTCAGATTTCTTTTGAGGGCAAAGAACCTGTATATAACCATATGTTAATGATTGGCGATACTGCCGGATTAATTCATCCACTTTGTGGAAACGGTATGGCCATGGCCATTCACAGTGCCAAAATTGTTTCAGAACTTTTGCATCAAAGAATCGGCGGACAAATCAATTCACGTGTGGCACTGGAGGAAAATTATACTCTACACTGGAACAGGGAATTTAAAAGCCGCTTAAAAACGGGAAGAATATTATCTGCTTTGCTCAGGAACCATAATTTCGAAAGTCTGGCGATGAATGCCTTGACTAAAATGCCCTTTTTACTCCATAAAATAATTAAACAGACTCATGGTAAACCCATCAAGATTTCATCATAAATGCCAGTAGATACCACATATAGAAGCACAGCACCCGAGATTATGGATGATTTCGCCATGGAAGGTGAGGTATTACGCGATGCACTCGACAAAATAGCCAGTATTAATCAGCTCCTTGGGGGTAATAAAGTTACACTCGATGGGGTGAAAACCTTAATCAACGGCAAACCATTAGATCAAGTTATACGTATTACTGATATCGGCTGTGGAAATGGAGATATGTTACGCACCTTGGCCGATTATGCTAATAAACAAGGTTTACATTTTATTTTAAAAGGGATAGATGCCAATAAATTCACCATCAGTCATGCGCAAAGTTTATCTGAAAACTACCCGAATATCACCTATGCCTGTAGCGATATATTTGATGATTTAAGTAAAACAGAACCTTGCGACATTATGCTGTGTACCTTAACCTTACATCATTTTAAAGATGAAGAAATTATTGATCTGCTAGAAAATTTTAAAAGATCGGCAGCCATAGGCATTGTGATCAACGATCTGCAACGGAGTGCAGTAGCCTATTACCTGTTTAAAGCTTTGTGTTATGTTTTCCGTTTAAATGATATGTCGCGGGAGGACGGTTTAATATCCATTCTACGCGGGTTTAAAAGTGCAGATTTGCTCAAATACAGCAAACAATTAAACTTAAAATCGAGTTCAATAAAATGGAAATGGGCTTTCCGCTACCAATGGATAATTAAAACGATATGAGCGTAACCGTAAAAGCAGTAAGTAAAGCCTTGCCCGAATTTTCGCGGTCAACCACCGAGATTCTACCATTTCTGGATATTTGGTTAAAAGACCAGGATGATCGCTTGATCAGGAAGGTAAAAAAGATTTTTGAAAGCGCCGCGGTAGATAAAAGATACTCGATCATGTCGCCTGAAGAAGTTTTTAGTGATTTAAGTTTTGAGGAACGAAACAACATTTATGTAAGGGAAGGAATAAAACTAGGTGCTAAATGTTTGGAAACCGCACTCCAGAAAGCCAATTGGCAGGCACAGGATTTAGACTACATCATTACGGTAAGCTGCACCGGCATTATGATCCCTTCTTTAGATGCTTATCTGATTAATCTCCTCAAACTGCGTCAGGATATTGTTCGCTTACCCGTAACCGAAATGGGTTGTGCTGCCGGGGTATCGGGCATGATTTACGCTAAGAATTTTCTGCAAGCCAATCCGGGCAAACGCGCCGCGGTTGTTGCAGTAGAATCGCCAACGGCAACTTTTCAATTAAACGATTTTTCGATGGCCAACATTGTAAGTGCCGCGATATTTGGCGATGGTGCCGCTTGTGTACTGTTAAGTTCGAATGAAGAAGATAGCGGGCCAGAAATTTTAGCCGAAGAAATGTACCATTTTTACGATGCTGAAGAGATGATGGGATTTAAGCTCACCAATACCGGATTGCAAATGGTACTGGATGTGGCTGTTCCGGAAACCATTGCCAGTCATTTTCCGGATATCATTCACCCTTTTCTGACCAAACACGGCTTTGGAATTAACGATATCGACCATTTGATCTTCCATCCGGGCGGAAAAAAGATTATCCAGATTGTTGAAGAGCTATTTAGTCAGTTAAACAAAAATATAGATGAAACAAAAGAAGTTTTAAGGCTTTACGGAAACATGAGCAGCGCAACAGTTCTCTATGTTTTAGAACGGATGATGGAGAAAAAGCCAATGCCTGGAGAAAAAGGACTGATGTTAAGCTTCGGCCCGGGTTTTTCAGCACAGCGCATACTTTTACAATGGTAACCATTCATTCAATCATGCTATTATTCAAGAACTCCATCCTTCAGCCATGACTACACAAGAAATAATAGATCAACTGCCTTACGGTAAATCTTTTCTTTTCGTTGATGAATTGTTGCACATTGATGAAAATGGAGCGAAGGGCACTTATACTTATGCCAAAGATTTACCCTTTTACGAAAGTCATTTTAAAAACCATCCCCTAACCCCTGCAGTCATACTTACCGAAACCATGGCACAAATCGGATTGGTTTGTTTAGGTATTTACCTGTTAAAAGATATTGATCAAAATGTATCGATCGCCATGACGTCAAACGCTATTGATTTTTTAAAACCAGTTTACCCTGGTGAACAGGTTACCGTAACGAGTGAGAAAGTATATTTCAGGTTTAATAAACTGAGTTGTAAGGTAAAAATGGAAAATGCAGTTGGCGAAACGGTTTGCAAAGGAAATATTTCCGGGATGTTAATTTCGAAAGAAAATGGGTAACAGAGTTGTAATTACAGGTTTAGGCATATGCGCACCCAATGCCACAACCATTAATGAGTTTTCGGAGGCCATAAAAAAAGGGCTTTCCGGAATCCGCCATCAACCCGATTTGGAAGCCTTAAACTTCTCTTGCCAGATTGCAGGCAAACCAGCACTTAGCGAAGCGCGGATCAGCCAATATTTTACACCACTTGAATTACGAAACCTAAATAGTACAGGAATTATTTATGGTGTTATTGCTGGCCTGGATGCCTGGAAGGATGCGGGTTTAACAATTGAGAATAATGACGAACCCTACTGGGATAGCGGAACCATTTTCGGTGCGGGCACTTCTGGTATCGATAAATTTAGATGGGCCATTAATAAAATAGATGCACTTGAAATCAAAAAGCTGGGAAGTTCGGTCGTGATACAAACCATGGCCAGCGGCGTAAGTGCTTTTATCAGCGGAAAATTAGGCTTGGGGAATCAGGTAAGCACCAATTCATCGGCCTGCGCCACAGGAGCTGAAAGTATATTGCTGGCTTACGAAAGAATTAAAACAGGTCAGGCCACAAAAATGTTAGCGGGGAGTACCAGCGACAGTGGCCCTTACATTTGGGGTGGTTTTGATGCCATGAAAGTTTGCACCTTTAAACATAACCACGAACCCGAAAAAGGCAGCCGCCCAATGAGTGCAAGCGCAAGTGGTTTTGTACCTGGCAGTGGCGCCGGCGCCCTGGTATTAGAATCGCTCGAAAACGCAATGGCAAGGAAAGCCAAAATTTATGGCGAGGTGCTTGGCGGTCATATCAACTCAGGTGGTCAGCGGGGTTTAGGCACCATGACTGCCCCAAACCCTACCGCTGTACAGCGGTGTATCCAGGCAGCATTAAAAAATGCGGGTATTGAAGCCCGTGAAATAGATGTAATTAATGGTCACCTTACCGCAACAACGAAAGATGCACTCGAAATAGAAAACTGGAAAGCAGCATTACAATTATCGTCTGACGATTTCCCGTATATCAATTCATTAAAAGGTATGATTGGCCATTGCATTGCAGCATCAGGGAGCATAGAATGTGTGGCTTCGATACTTGAACTTTCGGAAGGATTTATTTTCCCGAATATTAACTGCGAAGACTTAAACCCCGAGATCAGCACTTTAATAAATGCGAAATGCATTCCACAAACTTTAATTCAAAAACCAATTAATATCTTAGCTAAAGCCAGTTTTGGTTTTGGCGATATTAATGCCTGTATTATTTTTAAAAAATACCCTCATGAATAAAGAAGAGATTATCGCAGCCTTAAAAACAATTGTCGAACCTTACAGCGAAGAGGTAACAGCCCTGGCACATATTGACGAAAACACTGATTTTATAACCGATTTAAAAATAAATTCGGCCAACCTGGTTGATATTGTTTTAGATATTGAAGAGAAGTTCAACATCGAAATAGACAACGATTCGATGGCGAAAATGCTCAACGTAAAAGCCACGACCGAAATTATAGCTCAAAAGCTGGAAGCACATGCTGGGTAACGATATCGTTGACCTGGATCTGGCAAAAATCCAAAGTAACTGGAGGCGTAAAAACTACCTGAATAAGATTTTCACAACCGACGAACAGCTACTCATTTCATCAGCAAAAAATTCGGATGAAATGGTATGGCTGTTATGGAGTATGAAAGAATCGGCCTATAAAATCCATAACCGTACAACAGGCATCCGAAATTTTGCGCCTAAAAGTTTAAAGTGTTCAATTTATACCAGCATCAGGCAGGTAGAAGGTCTGGTAAACATTGATGAGCATACATATTTCACTAAAAGCGATTTACATCTGAGCTACCTTCATACGATAGCCTCAGCAGTTTATAATGAATTAGCTGAAATCAATATAAATATTTACCAATCTCCGGAAAACCTTTTTGATTATAAAAGCACTAAACCAGGCTGCGTAAGCCACCATGGACGGTATCTAGCGTTAATATATTGAAGAAAAGCAGTTAACTATAACCTGATGACAGGCGACATAGAGCATAAAGTATTATATGCAACAAATCCTTTAATGAATTATTAAAGGATTTGCTCTGTTTAAACTGAATAATAAGATTTAAAAAAATCGTATGTCACTCTTTATTTTTTAAAGAAAGTAGCCCAAACGATAAGTGCTTTGCCAACCCAATGACCAACTTCATAGCCTAGATCTTCAGGGGTTATCTCTTTAGCACTACCACCATTCGTGATGAGTAGTTCATTTTTAGTTAATTCTTGTATCATAATAAATTTTAGTTAAAAATAGCATCGTATACACCTTTAAAAAAACCTTTGTAAAATGCGCCGTCTCCTTTTGCACGATCATATACCAGTCCATAACCACCAGCATCATATCCCATTCCACCGTTTTCTTCAAGCATTTCGATAGCATTCATTTCCTGAACACTAAGGTTTTCTAAATTTAAATTTTTCATGATTTAATTCTTTTTAATGATGTACCTACTCTTTAAAGGCTTTTCGGTAACCGCCTATTGTTGCAACACTACTAAATTACTTTTGCCCACTCTACAAAAAAAGGAGTGGGTAATTTTGCTGATAAAAAAATCCAGCATTTACATTCATTAACTCCTGAGGCTTTAAAACCGTAAAATCAGCCCTAATATTTACTTCAAATGCCTGGGTATAATAATATGTTTGTAACTGTCTCGAGTATTCTATCGGAGCACCCATTAGTTTCAACTCATCTAATACCACGTATAATCGCGAGGTTGAAATTGATAATCTTCTGGCTAAATTTTCTGGTGCACCTGTACGGCTTTCTTTTATCAGTTTGTGGATAATTTTAATGCGATCGATGTATTCTAATAATTTCATAATAAAACTGATGTGGCTTTAGTGTATTAAATTCAAGAGCTGGCAACTTTTCTTGCCAACTTGCTAGTAAAGTTCAACTCTTAGAGAAATGAAGGCATCATCAAACTTGTTAAATCCTCATCACCAAATTGTTGTTTCCATAAATTGGCGTAGTGGCCATTTGCAATCATCATTTCAGCATGGCTTCCTTCTTCTACAACCTTTCCTTTATCCAACACAATAATCTGATCAGCTTTTCTAATCGTAGGTAAGCGGTGCGCAATGATGATGATTGTTTTCTTTTGCATCCTTAACAGATCTATTGTCCGCTGTACATACTGCTCCGAAGCTGAATCTAAAGAGGAAGTCGCTTCATCCAGAATTAAAATCTCAGGATTACGGTACAATGCCCTTGCTATTGCAATCCTTTGTTTCTGTCCGCCCGATAAAGAAGCTCCGTTTTCGCCTAAATAAGTCTGGAAACCTTCTGGCAAAGCTTCAATAAAATCGATAATCCCTAACTGTGTACAAATACTAATAATCTGTTGCATGTTGGGTTCATAATCGCCAATGGCAATATTCTCGATTACATTTCCTGCAAAAAGATCAATTTTCTGGGGTACAACGCTGAGTAAATTTCTTAAAGAAGCATTGTTCAAATACTTAAGTGCATGATTACCAATAAAAATATTGCCCGATTGTATGGGATAAATATTTTGAAGTAACGACATTAGGGTAGATTTACCAGATCCACTCTCCCCTACAATCGCAGTAAAACTCCCGGCCTTAATCTTGAGGTTTAAATCTTCAAACACATTAACGCGACTGCCATACCTAAAGGCTACATGTTCGAAACGGATATCGCCCATTAATTCTTTGGTCAGGAAAACACTCGATGAATTTTGTTCAATTTCCAGATCCATAATTTCAAACAAACGATCGGAAGCGATCATGGCATCCTGGATAGATTTATTTGCACCAATTAACGAGGTAGCCGGACCCGTAAAATAACCAATAAGGGTATAGAAAGAAAATAATTCACCTGGCGTGATTTCTCCGTCCAAAACATAACCTGCACCCACCCAAAGCAATATGATCGTGAGCATACGGGCAATAACCTCGGTTGCTGTTCCGGAGAAAACAGAGTTTAAGCCTGATTTATAAATTGTTCTTAGCAGGCCAATAAAGTGCGTTTCAGTTTTTTCGTTGGTAAACCTTTCAAGGCCAAATCTTTTAATGGTGGCCACATTATTTAAGCCCTCAACCAGCTGCGATTCTAACTCGGCCGACTCCTCCATCAGCTTCCGCTGCATTTTCTTGTTTAGTTTATTGCTGATGAAATAAATCAGCAGATACAATGGAATAACCGCCAGCATCAATAAGGCCAGTTTCCAATAGTAACTGAACATTAAAATAAAAGAGAATACCACAATAAAGCCATTTACCACCAGATTAATAGAAACATCGTTTATGAAAGCCCTTATTTTAACGGCATCATTTACCCTCGAAATAATTTCGCCTACCCGCATGGTATCAAAAAATTGCTGAGGTAGCTTTAAGAGGTGTTTATAGTATCCCAATATCAAACCGGCATCTATCTGTTGCCCGGTGCGGATAGTAAAAATAGTTTTAGCGGTACCGATAAACAATTGCAGCGCTAAAATGGCTACCATCATTAAGCTCATTAAATTAAGCAGGTTCCGGTTACCCTCTACCAAAACGTGGTCGGTTATTTTCTGAACAAAAACCGAGGTAGATAGTCCCAGTATGGTATAAATTAAAGCACCAAAAAGCGCCTGTATGACAATACTTTTATGCGGTTTAATCAGGTTCCAAAAGCGGCTTCCAGTATCAACCTTTTCATTGCCCTGTTTAAAACCTTCATCAGGTAATAACAACACCAATACGCCCGTCCATTCGCCTGTAAATTCTTCAATAGTTTTGCGGTGCATTTTCCCATCGCCCGGGTCCATTACTTCAATGTATTTATCCGTTACTTTATAAATAACTACATAATGTTGCAATTGCTTCTTCACTATCACATGGGCAATGGCCGGTAATGGAATTTTAGAAAGACTGTCTAAATTGCCCTTTACACCTTTTGCTTCAAAACCCAGTTTATTTGCCGCTTCTATCAAACCCAAAACATTGGTTCCTTTTTGGTCGGTGCTGGCCAGTTGACGGATGCGCGCAACAGGCATTTTCAGTTTATAAAATGCAGATATAGATGCTAAACAAGCAGCACCACAATCGGTAATATCGCGTTGTTTTATTCGTGTAGACATGGGTTTTAGATGTGAGATTTGAGACTGGCGAACTGAGATGTGGGTTTGAGAAATTTGAAATTTTCTGCTTTGGTTTTTTAGCTTTTGGTTCCATTTGGATTTAACCAATCATCAACCTTGTCATATAGTAATTGATACAGGTTTCGTTTTGCAATAGTAAAGTGTGCATTAAAAGTCATCCCCTTTTTTACCTGTCCTTTGTAACCGTTTTTTAGCTTTAAATAATCCTTGTCCAGCTTACACTTCACTTTAAAATAAGGGCTTTGGTTAATCAGTATGATATCATCTGAAATGTCGGTTACTACACCATCCAGTAACCCCCATTGGTTATAGTTGAAAGCATCGATCTGAAACCGCACAATTTGACCAGCTTTAATTAAACCGATATCAGCAGGCTTGATGTAACTGATGGCCAGCAAAGCGCTATCAGGCGATATCTCGCCAATTTTCTGATTGGCCGTAATAAAAGAACCCAATTGTAAACCTGATAGATTTTGTACCGTTCCGGAAACCCCTGCGTTTAAATGGTATAATTTCTCCTGTTCGGTGAACTGGATTTTCTGACCAGCGAGATCTTTTAATTCTTTTCTATACTGATTTGATTCCGTTTGCCACTGTGTTTTGTATTTTTTAGCCACCAGATTGAAATCGGAAAGCGCCTGATCGTAATTGAACTTATATTGCTCATACTCTGCTTCAGTAACTACTTTCTTGCTATAAAGAATCTCATACCTTTTATAAATCTTGTAAGCCTGCTCGCGGGCATTTAAAGCATTTTGAATTTGCTCTGCATATTGCTGCCAGCTTGCGGCATACAGGCCGGTTTGCAATGCAGGTTGCCCGGCATTGCTTAAATCGACCAGTTTTAAGAGGAGGAGCGCATCATTTAATAAATCTTTTAATTCACTTGAGCGATTATTCAAAATCACGTTTTGCGTTTCAGGTAGAGTAGGGTCTATATTTAAAAGAAGTTGTCCTTTTTTTATTTTTTTATTATCTGTTAAATTAATCAGCGTAATTTTCCCACCTACTGGTGCCAATAACTCTGTTCTTTCGATATTACTCTGCAAAGAACCATTCCCCTTAACGCTTACTGTGGTGTAAATAAATGGTAAGGTAGCAAAAGCAGCAAGAATGGACAATATTGTGGCAGAATAAATAATTTGCGTACGTACCCTGGTATGGTGTAAAAAAATGATGGAATTATCTTCGAAATTGGCGTCTTCTGTTAAAGGCATAATCATCAACTGGCTTGGTTAAGGCCAAGTTTGTGATTATTAATTTATGCTGAAAAAAAGATACACGAAAAGGGAGATTGTAGGGATGAAAAGGTTGAATATTAAACAGAATGTAGTTCTTTCAAACATTAAACGATTCTAGAATGGTAAGGCAACTAAACAATAAACAGATAGCCGAATAGATTGTAAAGCGAGTGAAAAAGAATGGTTAAAAGTAGATAAAAGATAGTTTTTTCTTTCGCTTTCAGGAAAAAAAAATTCAAGAATGACCCTCCTATAAAAGTCATAGCGATATATATATAACTATAAAAATGCATCGATGAGA
>NZ_JBWKYI010000027.1:0-78936 GCF_059423705.1 Pedobacter sp. GW460-11-11-14-TSB4 | reverse complement strand
GCCTTTTTGTTGAATATATTTCTTTTTAGTTATTCTTTGGCATCACGCCTAAGTTCATCACATAGTTGCCAGATTGCTGCATAAAATCGCCCATTACTTTTAACGATTCATCTTCAATAAAATCGAAAGCATCTTGCTTGGTAATCTTATCTCCTTTTTTAATGGCAGGCAAGCCTCTCAGCGCTCTTAATTCATTCTGTCTGGCAAGTGTTTTAGCTTCCTGCGCATCGCGCTCGGCTTTAAGTTTTGCTTCATTTAAAGTTACAGAAACTTCAGTATCGCGTTTTTTAAGATCCGCAATATCTTGTTTCAGGTATTTAAAATCCAATGAATTTGCAATACGCTGTTCGCTATTTTTGATTAACTGTGCTTTAACAGGAGTCAGATTTGCAACCGGTTTAAAGCTTGAGCTTGGAATAACGTCCCATGGTAATGCTGATGATTCAGTATCTTCACCAATTTTATCCATCGGATAAACTGAAGGGAAAACAACATCAGGTGTTACACCTTTATGCTGCGTGCTGCTTCCTGCTACACGGTAAAATTTAGCCATGGTTAGGTTAATCTGTCCTAAATTAATATCAGCCGGATTTGCTCCGCTTGGGGATGTACCAACTGTTTTATCTTTAGAAATTAATCCGGCCACCCTTTGCAACATACTTGGGTTTACCAGTTTGTTTAAATCGATAGAAGACTGAACGGTACCTTTACCATAGGTTTGGCTACCCATAATAATACCACGTCCATAATCTTGTATTGCTCCGGCAAAGATTTCAGATGCTGACGCGCTTAAACGGTCTACCATCACGCCAAAAGGGCCATCCCAGGCTACACCGCTGTTTTCATCTTCATCTACTTCAATTTTACCGCGTAAATCTTTTACCTGAACAACAGGTCCTTTATCGATAAATAAACCCGTTAATGAAATGGCTTCAACTAGTGAACCTCCACCGTTTCCGCGTAAATCCATTACAATGGCATTTACCTTATCGTAAGTTTTTAAGGAGTCGATTAATTTTCTAACATCACGGGTGGTGCTTTTGTAGTTTTTATCACCTGCATTAGCCGCTTTAAAATCAGCATAAAAGGCTGGAAGGGTGATAATGCCGATTTTATAATCTTTACCATTGCTATTAATGGTTTTAACTTTTTTCTTGGCCGATGTTTCTTCTAAAACAATTTTATCGCGAACTAGATCGATAATTACCGGTTTAGACGACATTTCTTTTCCAACTGGGATTACTTTTAAACGCACCTTGGTTCCTTTCGGACCTTTAATTTTAGATACGGTGTTATCCAATCTCCAGCCTACCACATCTACAAATTCTCCATCACCCTGGGCTACGGCAATAATGCGGTCGCCAGCACTTAGTTGTTTGCCTTTAAATGCAGGTCCGCCAGCAATAATTTCAGAAATTTTAACGACTTCGTTTTCTAATTGTAAACGGGCACCAATGCCTTCGAAAGAACGAGACATATCTTCGTTAAATGCTGCTGCATTGGTTGGGTTAAAATAATTGGTATGTGGATCAATAGATTCAGTAAAGGCATCCATCAAAATCTGGAAAACATCCTGATTATTGGTTTTTGAAGTCTGCGATTGTAGGTTCTGGTAACGCTTAGTTAAGGTTTCTACGTTCTTGGCTTCGGCAGTGCCAGCCAGATTTAAATTAATCAGTTCATATTTAATACGTTTTTTCCAGGTATCGTTTAAGGCCGCTGAAGAAGTTGCCCAAGGCTGTTTCTCCCTGTCGTAAACATAGCTGTCGGTTTGATTAAAATCGTATTTGGTTTTAATCTGCGCTAAAGAATAGGTGAAATATTCGTTTAACCTTTTGGCATAAACGTTATAGATGAAAAACGGGCCACTTAGATCGCCATTTTTGAAATCATCATCTAAAGTATATCTGTATTTTTCAAATTCCTTGATATCTGAAGCCAAAAAGTAATTTTTGCCCTGATCCAGCGACTTGATATACTTATCTAAAATAATCGAAGATATAGAATCGTTGATCTGAATTTTTTTATAATTATAACTCTCGATCAAATTGACAACCTCTTTTATCACAAGTTGTTGCTGCTCGTCTGGTTTCACATTGGTAACACCCTCAACCATTGGCTGAGTTTTAGGTGCAGCATGACAAGCAAGTACTGCCGCAGTAAAAATTACAAAAAATATTCTCTTTAACATCTCTTTAAATGATTTAAAATCCATTTCCAATTCTATATAGCCAATATGATACCATTTTAGCAAAAAAACAAAAAAGAGACAGCATTATTACCGTCTCTTGTTAAAACTTTATCAAATCTAACTAAAAGCTTTTTATTTAACAATTTCTTATGTAGAACGTTGCGCGTTATTTTTTGTTTTGATTGACACTCAAAATTTGACCAATTACAGACCTTTAAAGCCTATATGATGGGTAATGTAGTAAGATTTACGGGAAAATAAATATTTAAATTAGCTAGGATTTACCTTTTTGCTGGTGGTTTTGCTGGCAATCATTTCTCTGGCATCTTTGATTTGTGCCTTGTATTGCGTGCTTTTGATAGAGTTGGCCAGCCATTCAGCCGATTTCAGGTCTCTCAGTGCAAGGGTAAAATCTTTCTTTTTAATTTTAACCTGAACAATGCCTAAAATGGATTCAATGTAAGAATTATTGCTTTTTAACTGTTTTGCCAGAATACCTTGTTGGGTGTAAAACCACATGGATTGGGTGTACTTGGTATTGGCCAGGTAAACTTTGCCCAAAAGATTATACGTGTTCATTACGCCTGCTCTGTTTCCAGTTTTAGAATAATTTTTTAACGCCACATTTAAAAGAATCTGCTCCGCATCCGTGAAACGGCCAAGTTGATAATGCATACTGCTCATCTTGATAACGGCCTGTCCGTACCTGTTGAAGTTTTTTACGGCATTATATTCGAAAGCTGCTTTGCCAAATAAGGTGAGGGCTTCATTGTAATCGCCTTTTCGCTCTAAGTCTTCTGCTTCCTCAAAAAAAGAATTGCCGTCTTCCAAATCAAATTTAGATACTGCAATATTTATAGCACTACCATTAGGTTCTTGGATCTCAGATTTATCTATGTTTTGAGCTTGTAGTTGTAATGATGCAAAAAGGCCGATTAAAGCCAATACAATCTTGGTCATGCAACAAAAATAATACTTTAAATCTAATTTTAGCTAAATACCTGTAAATTAACATCAAAAGATGCCCAAACCATGTATGGATGCGAGTCGCAATGGTATACTTCGCCTGCAGCAGAAATGCCTACAATGCCTGCAAAGCCATCAAAAGCTTTCAGTTCGGCAAAGGATTTGTCTGATGCATCCTTTAAAGAAAATCCATCCGTAACACGGGTTACAATTTTGGCGGCTAAAGCACCGCTTACAATATCTTCGCCTACCCCGGTACAGGAGATACCTGCATATTGATTAGCGTAGTTGCCTGCCACGGTAGCAGAATCGCTTACGCGGCAAGGGATTTCGAACCCTTTTCCCCCGGTGGAGGTTGCTGCTGCTAAATTTCCATCTGCATCAAGTGCTACACAGCCTACGGTTCCTTTATTGTTTTTTTGGTTCAATTTAGCTTCGTATTCTGACTGGCGCTGCGCGGTAATCGGGTTGAAATATTCAAATCCATTTGCTCTTGCAAATTGTTGTGCGCCATCACCACTGAGTACCCGGTCATCATAAGGTAACAGGTGTTGTGCAATTTGTATCGGATTTTTAACCTCCTCTACATTAATGACGCCGCTAAATTTTTCAGTTTTACCATCCATTAAGGCTGCGCTTAACCTCACCTTTCCATCGCTTTGGATCTGCGAACCAATACCAGCGTTAAACAGCTCATTATCTTCCAGCAAAGCAACCGTATAAACCACGGTCTCTAATGCGGTATGTGTTTTTAGGTATTCGTGTCCGAGCGTAACAATCGAAGCTAATGCATCTTGTTTAGCTTTTTTTGTTTCCTGGTTGGTAGACGATTCGCTGAAAAAGCCGCCATGTATGATTAGTTTCATCTGCTAGATTTGAGTATTGAGACATTTAATAGGCTTAGGCCTTAAACCCTAAACCTTCCACCTTAAACCTTTTTAGGCTATCGGTACAACCTTTGGATGATGGATCACTAAACTATGGTCTGTTAAATCATAAACGTCGCCATCGCACATGACGTGTACCACCATGTTTTTAATGGAAACAGGTTGTCCCATTTCTACATCAGTTAAATTGGTGTCGGCCATATTACGTCCATCTACTAAAATCACCATACCTGAACCAATGGCTTCCATGGTATGGCCATCAGAGATGAAAAGTCCGGTATCTTCGCCGAGCCCAATGCCTAAAATACCAGGATTGCTGGCGGCGGCGTATAACAAACGACCAATTCTGCCGCGTTGAACAAAGTGTGTATCTACAATAACATCATCAATAAAACCTAATCCACCGGTAATTTTAACCTCTCCCTTAAGTAAGGCATCTTTACTGCTGCCCTGATAAATCATGTTTTTAGAACTTGCCGCGGCTCCAGCCGAAGTACCTGCAATAACCACAGGTTCATTTCTATATTTTTCTAACAGGATCTGGTGGATTTTTGTCCCGCCAAAAATTGAAGAAAGACGAAGCTGATCGCCACCGGTAAAGATAATGACCTCTGCGGCTTTGATACGTTCATAATTTTCATCTGAATTGGCTTCTTCGCGATTGGTAATATTAAGTACCCCAACATTATGTACATCTAATTGTGCATAAGCCTTGATATACTCTTCGCCTACTTTTTCGGGCATTAATGATGCTGTGGTGATGATCTCGAAGCGAGATTGGGTATCTCTTAATGATTCTGTAGTAATCCGTTTTAAAATTCCACGCTCAAAAAAATTCATGTTATCAGGCAGTCCAAATTGCGTTTCTGCGAAGCTACCTGTATTTATTGCGCCACCAATGATGATGAGTTTACCTTTCGGAACCATTCGTTGTGTATTATAATTGTATCAAAAAACCCAAATATATAGGCTTAAGATAAAAAACACGACTTTTTTTGTCAAGAATATTCAATTTATTAACAAAAGTTAAAATATTATAACATAAAATTAACGGTCTTGTGCTTGAAAGTAAAACAAATAGGCGTTAAAATTGATTTAGGTAAATGGGACGTCTAATTTCAAAATAAATGCATAATTTACAGTCATCAATTTCATTCTAAAAATTGAGTTAAAAAGGTCATCCCAAACGCTTGTTTAAATAAAAAACGAACAAAACATTACATGAAGATATCAAACATACAAGTATTAAGAGGGCCAAATATATGGTCAATTAGCCGGAAAAAATTAATCCAGATGCGCTTAGATCTGGAAGATTTAGAGCAAAAGCCAACCAACGTGATTGAAGGGTTTAGTGAACGGATAGAAAAATTGTTGCCCAGCATGTTTACACACCGCTGTTCTAAAGGCGTAGAAGGCGGGTTTTTTACACGGGTGAAAGAAGGAACATGGATGGGGCATGTAATTGAACACATTGCTTTAGAAATCCAAACACTGGCCGGAATGGAAACTGGCTTTGGCAGAACACGTCAAACTAAAACGGAAGGTATTTATAATGTGGTATTCAGTTATCTGGAAGAAAAAGTTGGTGTTTATGCTGCTGAAGCTGCAGTTAAGATTGCCGAAGCCCTGATTAATAACGTAGAGTACGATTTAGAGCACGATATCCGCAGGATGAAAGAAATCCGCGAGCTGGAAGCATTGGGGCCAAGTACAGGCTCTATTGTGGAAGAAGCCGTTAGCAGAAGTATTCCCTGGATCAGGCTGAATAAAAGTTCGTTGGTACAATTGGGCTATGGTAAAAACCAGGTTCGCTTTAGGGCAACCATGACTGAAAAAACCAGTAGCATTGCCGTAGATATTGCCAGCAATAAGGAAGAAACAAAACGTTTACTTACCGAAGCGGCCATTCCGGTGGCTTCTGGGGTAACCATTTCAAATCCTGATGATCTGGAAGCATCCGTTAAAAAAGTTGGATTTCCTCTAGTTTTTAAACCACTTGATGGCAACCATGGTAAAGGTGCAACCATTAATGTGAAAACGATGGAAGATGCTGTTGCCGCTTTCGAATATGCCAAAACCTATTCGAGAAAGGTAATTATAGAAAAATTTATTACCGGATTCGATTTTCGTGTGCTGGTGATCGATCATAAAGTAATTGCTGCGGCACAACGCGATCCTGCGCATATTAAGGGGAATGGAATTCACACCATTCAGGAGTTAATCGATAAGGAGAATGAAGATCCACGTCGTGGTTATGGTCACGAAAATGTGTTAACAGAAATTGCTGTTGACCGTGATACTTTGGATTTGCTGGCCAAAAAAGAATATACTTTAGAAACCATTCCTGAAAAGGGAGAAGTGGTTTATCTAAAATCTACTGCAAATTTAAGTACTGGTGGAACATCTATCGATGTAACCGATATTGTACATCCACAGAATATTTTTATTTGTGAAAGGATTTCGAGGGTAATCGGATTGGATATTTGTGGTATTGATATTATGGCGCAGAATCTTACCCAACCCTTAACCGAAAATGGCGGGGTGGTTTTAGAGGTAAATGCAGCACCTGGATTTAGGATGCACCTGGCACCAAGTGAAGGTTTGCCTAGAAATGTAGCTGCGTCGGTTATTGATATGCTTTATCCGCAAGGAAAGTTATCACAAATCCCAATTATTGCGGTAACCGGAACAAACGGAAAAACCACTACCACGCGATTAATTGCGCACATTATCCGCAGCAATGGTAAACGCGTAGGTTTTACCACCAGTGATGGGGTATATGTGCACAATACCATGTTGATGAAGGGTGATACCACCGGACCGGTAAGTGCCGAGTTTATTTTAAAAGACCCGACAGTAGAGTTTGCCGTACTGGAAACTGCCCGGGGCGGAATTTTAAGAGCAGGGCTCGGATTTAATGCCTGTGATATTGGCGTAGTGACCAATATCCAGGAAGATCACCTGGGTATTTCTGATATCCACAATCTGGACGATTTAACGCGGGTTAAAGCTGTTGTGATTGGGGCAGTGCGCCGTAAAGGCTGGGCGGTATTAAATGCAGATAATGGTTATTGCGTTCGTATTGCCAAAGACGCCCGTTGTAATGTGGCTTATTTCAGCATGGATGAAAATAATCCTGTCGTTAAAGAACATTGTAGAAAAGGCGGTATCGCAGCTATTTATGAAAACGGATACATTACCATTAAAACCGGCGACTGGAAATTAAGGGTAGATAAAGCCACCCATATTCCTTTAACTTTCGGTGGGTCTGTAAACTTTATGATTCAGAATGTGCTTGCAGCAACGCTGGCAACCTATTTATGGGGCTATAAACCTGAGGATATCCGTTTATCGTTAGAAACATTTATTCCTTCAGCAGCCCATACACCGGGAAGGATGAATATTTTCAGGTTCAAAGATTTTAAAGTATTGGTCGATTTTGCACACAACCCGGATGGATTTAATGGCGTAAAAGGTTTCTTGCAAGGGGTTGAAGCTACTGAACATGTAGGTATTATTTCGGCAACAGGGGATAGAAGAGATGAAGATATTATCGAAACTGCCCGCATTTCTGCACAGATGTTTGATAAAATTTATGTTTGTCAGGAGAAATACCTCCGTGGCAGACAACAACAAGAACTGGTTGACCTGCTGGTGAAAGGCATTAAGGAAGTTGATCCGAATAAAGAAATCATCATCAACAATAAAAGTACTGAGTGTTTGCAGATTGCGATCGAAACCGCTAAAAAGGGTTCTTATTTAACAATTTTAAGTAACACCATCGATAATACAATTCAACGGGTTACCGAACACTTAGATCGGGAATTGGAATCTTAATATTAGAATAAACATTCGTCACCCTCAACCTAGCTTTAGCGAGGTCACTGAAGGTAATTTATTTTAGGGTCTTAAAAGTCTAGCAGGATAGATGCTGACCACGTAGTAGCTACAAGACAATTAAAAATAATACCTCTACTTGTAAAACAAGTTCAGCATGACGGTATACTATAAAAAAAGCTCCTTCGATTAATTAATCGAAGGAGCTTTTTCCGTTTTTATATTTAATTCACCTATGCCTGCGCATCACGTAATCTTTTAATTTCATCATGAGATGTTCTTAGCGATGCTTTTTGGTCTGAAATTAAATCTCTGATATTTGAAGGAATACCTTCTTCCTCCAGTGCCATTTTGTATGCATTTTGAGCAGCATCTTCGCCAAACTCACAATTGTTTAAAACGGTTTTACGATCATGACCAGTAAATAATGCTTTAACATCCATCCAGGCCCTGTAAATTTTACCCGAATTGGTCGTTCCTGTTTCAATATCTTCGCCCAATGCCGCTACCTCAGTAGCCAAAGCCATTTTATATTTTTGACTTTCGCCTATCATATTTAAAAATAAGGTCTTTAAATCAGCGTCTCCGTCTTTTAATTCCTGACGCGCTTTTTCATAACCTTCAATACGGTCGTTATTAATTTGAATGAGGTCGTTTAATGTCTCTGCTGTTGCTGTTGTCGTTTTCATGTTTTTTATTTTTATAGTTTCGATGTTATATAAGCAACATGGCCAATTAAAAAAAGGTTTGTCATTTTTTTAATTGTCTACAACAACAAGCTATATCAGCTCATTATGATGATCTACCTGAATGGTGGTGGATTAATTATTTTTTTGAAAAATATTGCGCCAGCTTTTCTTTTACAAAACGCCTGACACGGGTTACCATATTGCCTTTCCGTTTAATCAAAAAGCTTTTGATGGCTTTGTAAGCTATGGGATCTTCAGCTATTACGGTTGGAAATTCGACAATTGGTTTGGGGTTGATAATGACATTATAGATGTCGTTTATTCCTGAGTGTACACCTGTGCCATCATGCCCAATATTGTTCACGAGTGATTGCGATGGATTAAGTGTGATGCCTCCTTTTAGAAAGATAGAAGCATACCATCTTATGGCCCAACTGTTGTTTTTCCCTTTCTTAAACTCCTGCATCTGTTTCCAGAAATTCATTTTATTATCGATGGAAAATGCCGTTCTTTTCTTTTTATCAAACTGTTTTATCAGAACGTCAATATCGGGTTCGAAGTTTTTCCATGCCCTTCCCCATGTGGCCCAGCCCCAGCTTGTGGCTGCCCTGTAGAAAAAAGATTGCGAAAGTTTATCTGATTTTAAGGGATACATGTAGGCTCCAATATGCATTACCTTTTCCTCTTCGCGGTAATGATTTAAAGCATTGTTGAAATAGGCTAAAGTATGTGGAGAGGTAACGAGGTCATCTTCAAAAACAATTACCTGATCGTGTTCTGCTATTAATTGGCTTACACCTGCAATTACCGAATTGGCTAAGCCTGCATTGGCCTTACTTTCGATTACCTTAACCGATTTAAAACCTTCGGCTTTTTTAATAATCTTTCTTACCACAGCAACTTTTTCTTCATCCTGCACGGTTTTGGCACCATCGGAAAAGATATACAGATGACTTTGTGCAGCCAATTCATTTTGTTGCAGGAATTGTAACGTACGCTCGGTATGCTGCGGACGGTTATATACGAAAAGTGCTATTGGGGCAAGGTTTTGCATTTGTTTTACGATTGAAGCTTTATAGGGTTAACCATAATAATAAGTTGGCTACACCTTTTACCATATAAGAAATTTAAGGTTCATATAAGTTAAAGCAAAAATATACTAATAAATTGATTCATATATCTCGTTTACATATGTTTTTTGGCCTTCCGAAAAGATATGTAAACAATTAAAATTTATCATTAGTCCGAGTGGTAGCCTTAGTAATTTCATATAAGTTAGTAGCTGGGCCACATGGATTGGTGCAATATTTTCAACAGCTTTAAACTCAACTACCAGAGCATCTTCAATTAATAAGTCACACCTTAGTTCTGAATCAATCAATAATCCTTTATAATCTATTGGGACTGTTAACTCTGATTTGAAATTTATATTTCTGATTTCCAATTCGTGAATCATGCATTTATGATAAGTGCATTCTAAAAGCCCTGGACCTAATGTTCTGTGAACCTCAATGGCTGCTCCGTTTACCTTGTAAACTAAGTCCTTTAAGTAATTTCTAGTTAATAACATTCCTTGTATTTATTAAATAATTAACTAGGGATGTATTTTTAACAGAATTTAATTTCTATTGCAATATATTGAATTTAAAGTTTGTAGTGGGAGCTATTACACTTATATTTTCTTCTATTTCTTATATGGTTCAAATGGCCACAATGAAATTTCAATTATTAAGATAACATATCCAGTTACGGTTTCACCACATAAGGGGTTTAAGGTTCATATAAGTATAGGCATTAACAAACTACTCTTGTCTTTTCTTTCCAAACCAATTACACAAGGTTTTTTTACCCGGTATTCAAGTTCTATTCTTATGTTTTTAGCATATGTTTTGGCACTTTCTATTATTGAACTAAAGTTTGTAGTTGGAGCTATTACACTTATATTTTCTTCTATTTCTTATATGGTTCAAATGGCCACAATGAAATTCCAATATTAAGATAACAGTATATTCAGTTACGGCTTACACCTTATAAGAAGTTTAAGGTTCATATAAGTTTGGTTAGATCTTCGCCTCTATACGCTCATTTAATCACTAAAATATATGTAAGTTATGGTCAGATTTTTTGGTTAGCACGGTATAGGCATTAGCAAATTGCTCTTGCTTTTTCTTCCCAAACCAGTTACCTAAAGTCTTTTTGATCCGGTATTCTAGCTCGATTTTTAAGTTTTTAGCAAACGTTTTTGGTGCTTTTCTATTGATAAACTCATTAAACTTTACCGTTTCTGGCGCAGTCATTGATACTTTATCTTCTAAAATTTCTAAACCTTCACTCTGCAACAAAAACCTTAATGAAGTAGGCGTGTACATGTTAATGTGCCCGTAATCCAGAAAATGTTTCATTCTACGGTCTACACCGAAACGATAATCTTTAGGTACTTCTACTACAATATATTTGGCTACTCTTTTCAATTCACGGATCAGGATCCTTTCGTGTTCTACATGTTCTAAAACGTGCGCAAGAATAATCAAATCAAAAGTATCATCTTCATAAGGAATTTTGTATCCATCAAAAGTCTGCGCTTCTTTTAAACTAGCAAGGTTACGGTCTTTTATAATGTCGACACCACTTTGCGCAATTTCTAAAGCATACAATTCTGGTGTGAAATGCCATTCATTTAAAAAATGTAAAATACTGCCATCTCCGGCGCCAACCTCGAGCACTTTTTTAGGTTTTAATCCTTTGCAAACATCAATAATGTTTTGTGCTTTATATTTTGCACCGAGCATTCTCCATGCTACATCACTATTGGTATAAAAATTATCGTAGGCCGTTTTTACTTCTTCGCTTAACATGATGCGTACTGATTTAAATACCTAAACAATTATCCTGCTTGTAAAAAACTGAGGTTGCTTTTTCGTAAAAAAGACCTGGTGAAATCCCACTGAAACTGATTTCTTTAAACCCCTGAGCCTTTAAAAGCACACGGGCAGGATTATACACTTCACGCTCACTATCATCCAAAACCAATACACCATTTGCTGATAATGCTGCTACACTATACTTGCAACAGTTTACACGATCACGCCCATCAACAATAATAATGTCGAACTTTTTATCAAGCAAGGTTGCTTTTTTAGCATATTCTCCATCTTTTTCCAATTGGCAAAAGATCATTTCGGCATTGGCCGGACTTGTATTTTTAACTTTATCAAACCAGCCTTTATCATGCTCTACAGAAGTTACCGATCCAGCCCTTTCGGCATAAAAAATAGTAGAGCTGCCAGAGCCATACTCGAAAATATGCTGTGTTTTGTTAATACGTTCTTTAATAAAATCGATAAACGAATAGGTTACCCAAGGCAATGCTTTTCCCTGACCGTCTACTGCCTGTTTTTTATCAAAAGCCGTGAACCAGCCAATGCTGTTCAGGTAGCCCTTATGTCCGTATGATAATAATGCCTTAAGCCTGCCTGGCTTAGCAATTAATGTGGTTAATGCTTTAAGAGTACTCAACGTTTAAATATTTTTTGAAATGCGGTGACCAAAAATAATGATTTTAACATCATTATACCCTGTTGTCTTGTTTTAGGGATTAATAAAAGATAAAATGTAGATACAAAGCAGGCTATTAGGGTAGCAACTGATGCTCCTACACCGCCATATTTTGGAATTAACCAAAGATTTAGCAGAATATTGACTATAGCACCTGCGGCTGTTCTATAAAATGAGATTTTTGTAAAGCCCTCGGCAACTAAATACTGAGAACTTGCAGTACCCAGAAATACAAAAATCCCCGACCAGATATGAATGGAAAGCATGGGGCCAGCGCCATCATATTTGCCTCTGTAAATAAGGTGAATAATATCTGCAGCAAAAAAGCTGATAAATAAAGCAACAGGTAAACTTATAAAAATTAGTAGATCGTAAAGGTTTTTAAGCCGCTTTTGATAACGGTCCAGATCTGTTTTTCGGGCATTTAATAAAGCAGGGAATACAGAGGTAACAATTGCAACCGGAATGAAATACCATGCCTCGCTGAGGTTTTGTGCAGAACTGTAAATCCCAATGGCTTTACTGCCAATGCTTTTTAGCATCACCACGTCTATCTTCATGTAAATGGAAACCATTACCGCCGAAAGGATGAGCGGCGATGATTTTCTTAATAAGGATTTCGCCCGTTGTTTGTCAAAACTCCAGTTGAAAATACTAAAGCCTCGTTTCTGATAAACAATTATCAGGCCTGCTGCCAAGATCAATCCTTCTAAAACATATGCGAAGACAATATAGATTAAGGGAAGCGACAAAACAATGATAGCTACTTTAATTATTGAAATTGTAACCAGACATACATTCTGGACCTGTACAACGTATTTGGATTGTACTTGAGACTGAAAGTATGCATCAATAACATTAAATGATTTAAAAAAAGATGCGAAAGCAAGTAGACCAATAAGTAAGGTTAAGGGAGTACCGGGATTTGATGATAAATTGTGGCTGATTAAGTAAATACCAATTGCAATAGGAATAAGCAAGCCGTTTGTAACTATTCTGAGCCATAATGAAGTCCCCAGAATTTCATCACGCTTATTCGGCTCCTGAATAATTTCACGGATAATGAAAGTATCAAGTCCTAAGGCGCCTACTGCAGCAAGTATTGCCACCAAAGACAATCCAAAACTTAAATCTCCAAATAAAATAGGACCTAGGTAGCTTGTAATTAGTACGTTTACAATAAGGCTGAGCCCCTTGCCAAATATGACCCATCCCGTATTTTTTAAATACTTGTTAAATGCTTCTTCGTCAAAACCTTTTATGGCGGGTAATTTCATTAACGCAAAGATGTAAAAAAATGTGCGTTAAGTTAGATAGGCCAAATTCAAAATATTTTAATGCGTTACTTACATGAAGTATGTCCTATTATTTCCCTTCACTCTTGGTCTCCAGTGCTTTTGTTTCTGAAGTTTTAGTGTCAGGAACTGGAACAGGTGTCGTAGTTACAGCCTGCGCAGGTTTGCTATTTAAGGGTGCACCAACAGCAATATCGCACCTATGGTTAGGCTGTCCATGAGGTGGGTTCAAGCCCTTGCCTGTTTTTATCGCTACCGTTTGCTTTACTGCAGGCTGTGTGGTCACGATCTGGGTGGGTTTGCTATCTAAAGGGGCGCCAATCGCAATATCACATCTGTGGCCCGGTTCTCCATGTTTAGGATTTAATTTTTTGCCTGAGGTATTTACTGCAGGTGGTGCCGGAACAGTTACGGGTTGCGGACTAACACTCTTTTGTGGTTGAACTGCCGCTGTTTGGTTTAATGGTGCACCAACCGCTAGCGCGCAGGTATGCCCGGCATCGCCATGTGGTGGATTAAAAATAAGGTTGGTTTTGGCGTTTTGTGCTGCGGGTTGAACAGCATTGCTTTTCTGGAGGCCTTGTATCCCGGTAGGTGTTGGAATAACCGCTTGAGCAGTTTCTTTCTTTTCGCTATTGCAGGCGCAAAGTATAGTTAATGCGAATAAGTAAAAAGCAGTTTTCATGGCGATGAATTTAGTATACTCAAATATGGTGAAATTAATTTACGCCTAAAAACTCTTTTCTATTCTTTCTAACTGTTTGAGGTGGTGTTTTAAATGAATTTCAATAAATCTTAGCCATTGCCGGGCATTTAAGTAGCCTAGCCGCGGGTGTTTTGTTTTACAATCGGCTTGTGCATGGGCAATTGCAGGGTAATTATCATCAAGCCCTTTTTCAAACTCTAAAATAAAATCGAGCGCTTCTGTTTTGCTGATTTTTTTTACCCTTTCGGCCAGTCTTTTCGGAACTTTATACTTTTTTGACGGTGGTAAGGTACCTAAAACCAAAATCAGTTTTACAATAAAATGCGTGGCTTTGTTTTCGCCTTTACCGCTTGCCGCGCGTTCGAGTGCAATTAAGGAGAGCAGGCTTGAATCGAAAATATGCGAATATACTTCACTGTAGCTCCAGCCATCAATGGGTGGCGTGGTTTGAAAAATATCCTCATCATAGTGAGATAATTTCGATTTATAGGCATCGACAATTTTATGTATCGATGCCTTTATTTTTGCAGCCTTCATTCAATAAAGATAAGCCGATTTACTGCTTCTCCAAATATTTTAAGAAGTCGTCCTTATTAGATGAAAAAACAAAAATATCAGATAAGCTAAAATAGTTCTGTGGGTCGGCAACGGTTTTGTAAAGATTCTTGGCTACTTTCAAACGTTCGTCATCAAAGGCGAAGGATTTTAATAGCAACCTGGCCTGAGCACTTAACAGTGAGGCATTTTTACTCACCACATTGATCATTCTTGTTCTGCCATCATCAAAACTTTCTTTTTTGTATTGGTTTAAAAAAGTCTGAAAAGCCTCCTCAGAGAGTAATCTATAATTGAAATCAGGTTGTGGTTGAACTGGTGGAACAATACCGGTATTATAATCTCCGGTATAACCGTCAAAATCGTTTAAGGCATATTGTCTGTTGCGATAGATATTTAGCTGTTTTAAAGTAGTTAACCTTTTATCTTCAAAACTTAGTACAAGCCTTTGTTGTGGAATAACCTTAATTCTCTGTTTTAGTACGACGGTATTGCCCTGAATAATAGATAACATGGGTGCTGAATTGTATACATTATAAAAACGGAACCTGCCATTGGCTGACCCAACCAGTTCTTCATCTAAATATACATTATACTTGCCTGGGTTAACGATTTGCAGAAATACTTCGGCAGCACTGCGGTTGTTTTGAGCGAAAGTTAGGGTAGCAAAAAGCATTGCCAATCCTAAAAAGATGGTTTTTTTCATCATAATAAAGATTTCATTTGTGTGTGTATTGAGCTATTGCCAAACAAATGCCAAAATGAAACAAAAAAGGAGTAAGGCTAAAAAAGTTTTAATAATTCTTCCAGGTGAACGATTTCCCTTTTAACATCTTCGGGCTTTTTTTTCTGTAAAGGATTAAAAAATATAGCCTCCATACCAAAGTTTAATGCACCATAAATATCGGCTTCGAGGCTATCGCCGATCATAATACTTTCTGCTTTTAAAGCTTTGGCCTTATCCAGCGCATATTCGAAAATAATAGGATTGGGTTTGTTTACACCCACATCTTCTGAGATAATTACATTTTCGAAATATGGATTAAGATTCGAAAGGTTCATTTTGGTTAAGGTTGTTTCCTTAAAGCCGTTAGAAATAATATGCAGGGTATATTTTTGCTGCAGATAGCCCAAAACATTTTCAGCCCCTTCGAACAAATTAGTTTTAGTGGGTGAAATATTTACATAATCATCTTCAAACTGATGAGGTACCGCATCGGGATGAACACCCAGTTGAATAAACGTTTTGTTGAACCGCTCCGATCTTAAAAAATCTTTGGTGATTTTTCCTAAATGGTAATCGGCCCATAACTGATGGTTATTTTCGGTATATGTGGTGATAAAATCGGCACATGATTTTAAACCCAGCTCATCTAATTTGTAGGTTTGGTAGAGCTCATTTAACGTTTCTTCGGCATTACGGTCAAAATCCCAAATGGTGTGGTCAAGGTCGAAGAAAATGTGCTTTTTCATGAGTGATGATTTTCACAAAGGTAGCCTAATGATCTTTTGATTTATAGATAATCGGCAACTTTTGCGTTTAACTCTTCAATAAGTTCCTGATCCATGTATTGATAATCATCAGAGATATGGAGTGTAATTATTTCCTTTTCACCGGTTTCTTCGGGAAAACGTTCTATGATTCTTCGCTTATGTTTTTTCTCCATCACAAAAATGAGATCTGCCCAGATTATCAATTTTGCATTGATTTTAATTCTGGCCGAGGGCGCTGTTCCTGCTGATCTGACCTCGTGTTCAGGATGGCTTTTATAGATGTTTTCGGCAGTGGCGCTACGCCATTTATTTCTACTGCATATAAAGAGGATGTTCACTTAATTGTTTTATAAGGAGGTTTAGCTTTGGACTAAAGACTCTTGACTAAGGACTCTAGACTAAGGACTTCAGACTGAGGACTAAAAATTAAACTTTCTCTCCGTATGCCAGATCACCAGCATCGCCAAGCCCAGGCACGATGTAAGATTTACTGGTCATTTCTTCATCAATGGCACCAAGCCAAAGTTTTGCTTTGGGCAGATTAGCGCGCACATGGGCAACACCTTCTGTACTGGCTATTGCGGCAACAATATGAAGTTCTGCAACTTTATAACGGTTGATCAGTTCTTTACAGCACATTACCATACTTTGTCCGGTAGCCAACATTGGGTCGGCCATAATTAATACCTTACCTTCCAAATCCGGTGTAGAAATGTAATCCATTTGAATCACAAAATCACCACTCTTTTTTACTTTGCGATAAGCTGAAATGAAACAGCAATCGGCTTTGTCGAAGATGTTAAGCAAACCTTGTTGAAGCGGTAAGCCTGCCCGGAGTATCGTAGCCAAAACAGGCTGCTGAGTTAAAACTTCGCAAGGTGATACACCTAATGGGGTTACAATTTCTTTGCTCGTGTATTGAAGTGATTTACTGATCTCATAGGCAAAAAACTCCCCAAGCCTTTCCATGTTTTTGCGGAAACGCATCGAATCTTTCTGGATGTTTTCATCCCGAAGTTCGGCAATAAAGGTATTGGCGATAGTTTTCGTCTTGCTTACATCAAAGATCATCATATTTGTTTTCCGGTATCTTAATGATTTATCCCAGCGGGAGATTTAATCACTAAATTTAATCATTTTAAGCCGAATAATTTAAACTAAAATCAATTTCCGGCGTAATTCAGCATTTCTCCAAACAGCGATTTTAATTTTTTGTATTTGGCATTTGCCGACAGGCTTTTTAGGTTCCAGCTGCTATAAAAGGTACCGTTTACCACCTTCACTGCATCGATATATTGGCGCACTGTTTTAACCGCTGCTTCGTGTGTTAAAAATTGAAGAATATGATCGGTGAGGCAATAAGAATTAACGATTAAAGGCGTTACTTTTTCAAGCTGAAGATCATACCAGCTAAATGGTGTACAGGTGCCGGCCCTAAAGCCCAATACATTGCTGTAGCCCATAGAATAATCGGAAGTAATGCCAGAATTGAGAATGTTTAAATAACAGATGGGGAATTTTAAAACTTCCAGTTGTTGACTGCTTACCGGAACGGGGTTTGGATGAATTTTTTTGAGCTTGACCAAGCCTTCCTTAATCTCGAACATTTTTTCCTTATCGCTTGCGCAAGGTCTTAATAATCCAACTGATTGGCCGCTAAGTGTTTTTGAAATACCATTTATCTTAATGTAATTGATGGGTACATCAGGGAAATCGACAAAATAAAGGGGGGTACTCTTTTTTAAAGAAAATAGCTGGCTCACCTCAGCTAAAACCTGTTCATTGTTAATGCCTATTCCTGTTAGCCTGTCAAATTTCGAACTCAAATAATTGTTTTCTTTTTTAAAGAGCGCACTGAAAATAAATTTGGTTCTATTTAATAATCCCTCAGGTAAGTTGGGCAATATATTGAAATGTATGGTTGGTTGGTGTTGAAATTTCTTTTCATGAAACTTAAAATGCGGATGTTTTTTTTTGATCAGACTTTTAATGATCAATGCCCATTCATCAATAACCGGTTTATCTAAAATCTTCCATTTGTGCTGGTAGCTTTTTGATGGCTTAAAATCTTCTTCGTTTTTTTTGGGATAAAAATATTCTTCATAACGGCTTAATATAAAAAAAGAGGCTGCAAAAACATCGAAAGGTAAGGCCGATTGAGCAACCGGAAATGGAGCCTGATACTCGCCAAAAGAGATCGTTTTGGGTTTAATTTCTTCTAATTTGTTGGAAAAGAGTAAAGCGGTGCTTTTAAAGAAAAGTTCTTCGCCTAAAGGCTCCTCGCCATAACTGATTTTGACGTGGTTGCTTTCTAGAAAATATTGGCTATTGCCCGTAAATTCTAATTCTGCTTTAAGAATATCTTTAAAAATAAAGTTAAAGATATATTTTATCCGAGGCGTTAATATGTTGGAGAAGATGATTAGATGCATAACTTATTTTAACAACACGGTATTTAAAAAAAGATTACAAGAAATATTTCTCAGCAGATATTAACTTCAATAATATTGCTTCTAAAATTAACGGTAATTTAACATTGAACCGTTATCTAATACAAAAATTACAATTAAAAGTTTGCGGTGAACTTTTTTTCAGGGTAAAGGATTTTGGTGCTTTTACGGATGGTGCCTTTTACAATATGTACAATGCTCATCTGATCGTCAAACATATCGTATAAAATAGAATTACTCACCTCAACCGATTTTATAGACGAAATTTTCTCCACTTCAAGATAAATATTAGTAGCCTCATGGTCGATCTCAAATCCGATGTAGTTCATGGCAACAGCTTTACCATTGGCTTTTAGCTGTAAATGAGCAAGCAGGTATTTTTTTACCAGTTCGTCCATCGCGCTTTTCATATTCGGATTGCTCAGATCGGTTTTCTGTTTATATAATTTGGCTAAAATGGCCTCAAAGTCGTCTGAAAAGATTTTACAGCTTACTTCTAAAGTTTTATCCTTTGCATTAAAGTTTACTTCAGTTGTGCTTACATGCAAGGGATGTTTTATTCCTGCGCCGACAGCAAAAAAAGCAACACACAAAAGCAAAAGGCTATATTTTAATTTACGCATTAACATATTTAAATCTTTCCTTAAAAAAGTTAAGGCAGCAAAGTTAACAGATAATCATCTATTTGTTAAATGTAATTAAGGTGTTGTGCCCGCATTGTTCTAAATGTAAGTGTCTGAAATTTAAGCTGGCGAATATTTTACTGAGTTTTTTGTGGGATGGATGAACATGGCTAAGTTTAATATTAAAATTTTCATTGAGCCAATAACTCGTTTGAATGGCTAATTTTCTAAAACCCGATTCTTTTGCCAGTTCTTCTTTGTGATATTTCTCATTGTTGACCACTATAAAACCGTAGCCATTTTTTTTGATTAAATTGTAGATGCATTTTGCAAAGCGGTAATCATTGATACAGTAATACCAACATATGCGATTAAAGATTATATCGAACTTGCCCTGGGCTTCCTCTAAATAACCCAACGAAAAATTTATAACCATATTTTCTTCCTTAGCTTTAGCTTTTGCTATGGTTAAATAATTCCGGCTAATGTCGTGCCAGGTCACTTTTGCTCCCCTCCTGGCAAATTCAATACTGTATTGTCCCGGACCGGCACCAAGATCGAGTAAAGTTTTGTCTTCGAAATCGCCCAGGTGGGTTTTTATAGCATCAATTACTTTGCTGTCGATTTTTTGGTATTCATTTGCTGCATATTTTTCTGCAAAAGCTTTTGGAACCGGATCGAAACCTTTCTCAGGTTTTTGTAAATAATATTTAAGCCAAAGCATAGTGTTGAATAAAAGACCAATAGTTTTACCAAGTTACCGCATTGGCCAGGTATATTAAACAACAATTTTGTTTACAACTGTAAACCCAGTTATTTACGACAAAACTTCGTCAAAAAGCATTAAATGAGTTAAAAATTGGTAACAAATTTGGTATTTAGGGTTTTTTTGAAGGATATTTCGGGTTTTTGTAATTAAAAATATAATTTTAGCTATTGTAAACTATTTCATTCTCAATAGTTAGCTTATTATTCATGCCGCTACAGGATTTTATCTTTTATTTTAAATTGGGTTGGGCGCACATTATCAGTGCCGATGCTTTAGATCATCAGCTGTTTGTGTTAGCCCTGGTTGCTATTTACAGTTATGTCAATTTAAAACAAGTACTTATACTGGTTACAGCCTTTACCATTGGCCATTCATTTACCTTACTTTTAAGTGTACTGGATATCATCAGGTTTGATAGTAAATGGGTAGAATTCTTAATTCCCTGTACCATTGTCATTACTGCGATCAGCAATTTGTTTAGAAAGAATTTTTCTTTAAAATCAATCAAGATCAATTATTTCCTGGCGCTGGGCTTTGGACTTATTCACGGAATGGGCTTTGCCAACTCCATCCGGATAATGCTGGCCAAAGATCAGAACATTGGCTGGGGGCTATTTGGTTTTAATGTAGGTTTAGAGGCCGGACAGATTTTTATGGTGATTATCATCTTACTGATTACCTTTTTAATTTTTAACTATACCCGCATCAAACGTATGAGCTGGGTTTTATTTATATCAGCAGCCGTATTTAGCCTGGCTTTAAAAATGGCTTTAGAACGAATTCCTTTTTAATAAACCGTATAATGAATAAACTATTTACTTTAACCGGCCTGCTATTCTTTTCTGCTAGTGTAGCTATGGCTCAAAATACCCAGAATAACCCGGGGAGTAACCATGGGAATAAATTTGAGCAGTTAGGCACCATTTTACCAACACCTAATGAACAACGTACCGCCAGCGGAGCGCCAGGAGTTAAATACTGGCAGCAACGTGCCGATTACAACATTAAATGTGAGCTGGATGAAAAAAATCTGTTGTTAACCGGATCTGAAACGATTACTTATACCAACAATTCTCCCGATCCTTTAACTTATGTCTGGTTGCAGCTTGATGAAAACGAGCATAGCACAGATAGAAATGCCAATTATCAGGATGCAACTAAAATGCCTGCCACGGGAACGACTAAAAACTTAGATCAGTTAAGTGCAACAGGCAACAACGGTTATGGAATAAATATTACCAAATTAACCGATGCAACCGGTAAAAACTTACCATACACGGTTAACAAAACCATGATGAGGGTTGATTTACCTGTAGCGCTGAGAAGTGGTCAAAAATTTATCTTCAACATCGATTGGAACTATAAAATTTCTGACCGGATGAGTGTAGGTGGCCGTGGAGGTTATGAGTTTTTTCCAACAGACGGAAATTACCTGTTTACCATGACGCAGTGGTACCCACGCTTATGTGTATACAGCGATTTTCAGGGATGGCAGAACCATCAGTTTACAGGTAGAGGCGAGTTTGCCTTAACCTTTGGCGATTTTAAAGTTCAAATGACAGTTCCGGCTGATCACCTCGTGGGATCAACAGGAGAGTGTATCAATTATAGCGCTGTTTTAAATCCTACACAATTAAGCAGGTATAATTCGGCCAAAACTGCAGCAGCACCTGTAGAAATCCAAACCTTGGCTGAGGCTAAAGCTGCAGAAACCAAAAAATCTACCGCTAAAAAAACCTGGGTTTTTAATGCGAATAATGTCCGCGATTTTGCCTGGACATCTTCCCGCAAGTTTATCTGGGATGCCATGCCTCAAAAAATTCAGGCCAATAACAACACGGTAATGTGTATGAGTTTTTATGGAAAAGAAGCATACAATCTTTACAGCAAGTTTTCTACCCGCGCGGTGGCACATACCATTAAAACCTATTCAGATTTTACTATCCCTTATCCTTATCCGGTTGCACAAAGTATCGAAGCCGCAAACGGAATGGAATATCCGATGATCTGTTTTAACTACGGCCGTACAGATACTGACGGAACATACAGCGAAAGCACTAAAAATGGCATGTTAGGTGTAATTATTCACGAGGTGGGACATAACTTCTTCCCTATGATTGTCAATAGTGATGAGCGCCAGTGGACCTGGATGGATGAAGGATTAAACTCTTTTGTGGAGTATTTAACCGAAGAGCTTTGGGATAACAAATTTCCAAGTAAAAAAGGGCCTGCATATACCATTGTTGATTATATGAAATTGCCAAAGGATGAACTGGAACCAATTATGACCAACTCTGAAAATATTACCCGTTTCGGTCCGAATGCCTATTCTAAACCTGCTACTGGTTTAAATATCCTTCGCGAAACCATCATGGGAAGAGAACTTTTCGATTATGCATTTAAAGAATACTCGAGAAGATGGGCCTTTAAACACCCTGAACCTGCTGATCTTTTCCGTACGATGGAAGATGCCAGTGGTGAAGATTTAGACTGGTTTTGGAGAGGTTGGTTTTATGGAACCGATCCATGCGACATATCATTAGATAGCGTAAAATTTGCGAAAGCCGATTTCCCGAAAGATTTACCGGAAGCCAAATCGAAAATGGTTAAAATTGATAAACCTGCTGTTAATGCCTTTGAGGATATTTCGAAAATCAGGAACCGTGAGGATAAGAAAATTAATTTTTATGTAGATAAAACGCCTGCAGCTCAAGATTTCTACTATAAATATGATAGGGGAATGGTTGCTGTTGATACCACTGTAGCTGTTAAAACGGAAACCGCTGCAACACAGGAAGCTGTTCCTTCAGCGGAGCAGGACAAATATGGAGATAAATTTCTTTACGAACTGAGTTTTAGCAATAAAGGAGGTTTAGTAATGCCTGTAATTGTTGAGTTTACCTATAAAGACGGAACAAAAGAAATAGACCGTATTCCGGCGCAGATTTGGAGACATAATGAATTGAAAACAGCTAAGTTTTATGTTAAAAATAAAGAAGTAGCCTCTATTTTAATCGATCCACTGCGCGAAACTGCAGATATCGATACCTCAAATAACAGCTGGGGTGGCAAGGCAAAAGAAAGCAAGTTTAAAGTATATAAAACCAAAGCTGGCGGAGCAGTAAGAGGCCAATCGGTTGGTAAAAACCCAATGCAAGCTGCTGCGGGTAAATAATCATGTCGCCATCCTAAGCGACCGCAGTGGAGAGATCTTTTAATATAGCTCAAAGATCTCTCCACTGCGCTTTGCTCCGGTCGAGATGACGCCGATTTTAGAATCTGTCAATCGTAGCTTGTCGAAAGGATTGAGAAATCCCCGTTGAATTTTTTCAATGGGGATTTTTATTGAGGTGTAATACTAAGAATCAACCTAGTAAATCAGAAGTTAAACTTTCGATTTACTAGGTTGATATGTCTTTAATCTATCTGAAAGGCTATCTGGGTATTGAAGGTTATAAAATTCTGATGGGAATAAATTTCTTATTACGCCAACTTTTCTGACTTTCTCCTGTTTTAGACTTTGCAGCCTAAACCGTATATTTCCTGCCAACCGTTTATGTTTTATAAGCGGAGGAGAGAACATTAAAATTGATTTAAAGATCAATTTTAACTAAGTTTGATTACCCATGAAATTTAAAATCACCTCAGAATATCAACCTACCGGAGATCAGCCCAACGCTATAAAACAATTGGTAGATGGCGTAAATGCCAACGAACATTATCAAACTTTATTAGGGGTTACCGGATCGGGAAAAACATTTACGGTAGCCAATGTAATTGAGCAGACGCAAAAACCTACCCTGATTTTGAGTCATAATAAAACTTTGGCGGCCCAGCTTTATGGTGAGTTCAAAAATTTCTTCCCTGAAAACTCGGTTAATTATTTTGTTTCATATTACGATTATTATCAGCCTGAAGCTTTTATTGCATCGAGCAATACTTATATCGAGAAAGACCTGAGCATAAACGAGGAGATTGAAAAACTCCGTTTACGTACTACATCGTCATTAATGAGTGGCAGACGGGATATCATCGTGGTATCCTCTATCTCCTGCATTTATGGTATGGGTAATCCCGAAGATTTTTCGCGCATGGTTTTCCGTTTTGGCGTGGGTTTACGGATTTCGAGGAATGCATTTTTGCATAGCTTGGTGGAGATTTTATATTCCAGAACCACAACAGACTTTAAACGCGGAACCTTTAGGGTTAAAGGCGATACCGTTGATATTTTTCCAGCCTATCTTGACCATGCTTACCGCATTTCTTTTTTCGGTGATGACATTGAAGAACTGTCTTCAATTGATCCCGTTTCCGGAAAAACTATCGAGAAATTAGAAGATATGGCTATTTATCCTGCCAATCTTTTCGTTACACCGAAAGATAGGTTCAATTCTTCGATCTGGGGAATACAGGAAGAGCTGGAAATCCGCAAAAACCAGTTAATTGCAGACCGACATTTGCTGGAAGCAAAACGTTTGGAAGAACGTACCAACTTCGATATCGAAATGATGAAGGAATTGGGTTATTGTTCTGGAATTGAAAACTACTCACGTTTCTTTGATGGAAGGCAACCTGGCATGCGTCCTTTCTGTTTGTTGGATTATTTCCCGGAAGATTATTTAATGGTGATCGATGAAAGTCACGTTACCGTTCCGCAGATCAGGGCCATGTATGGTGGAGATAGATCGAGGAAATTATCTTTGGTGGAGTATGGTTTCCGTTTGCCGGCGGCACTTGATAACAGACCTTTAAACTTTAACGAGTTTGAAGCCCTTGCGCCGCAAACCATTTATGTAAGTGCAACTCCGGCCGAATATGAATTGGAAAAATCAGAAGGTGTGGTAGTAGAGCAGGTAATCAGACCCACAGGTTTGTTAGATCCTGTTATTGAGATCAGACCTGCTATTAATCAGGTTGACGATCTTTTAGATGAAATAGACATTACCATAAAAGATGGCGGACGTATTTTGGTTACCACATTAACCAAACGTATGGCTGAAGAACTGACAAAATACCTCGATCGCTTAAATATCAAAACCAGGTACATCCATTCTGAAATTAAAACCCTTGAACGTGTAGAAATTCTTCGTGGTTTACGTTTAGGAGAATTCGATGTTTTAGTGGGAATTAACTTACTGCGTGAAGGATTAGATTTACCCGAAGTTACCTTAGTGGCTATTTTAGATGCCGATAAGGAAGGTTTCTTGCGTTCGGAGAAATCGCTCATCCAAACCATTGGCCGTGCGGCCCGGAACGATAAAGGCCGTGTAATTATGTATGCTGATGGCATTACAGATAGTATGGAGAAAACAATATCAGAAACGAACAGGCGTAGAGATATACAGATTGCCTACAATCTCGAAAATGGTATTACCCCAAAAACAGTTGGAAAATCAAGAGAAGCCATTTTAGAGCAAACCTCGGTGCTCGATTTCTCGCAAAAGGCAAGTGATAATAAAGCAAGGGCCTATGTCGAAAATGCAGAAATCAGTATTGCTGCAGATCCGATTGTTCAATATATGGGTAAAGCGGAACTGCAAAGGGCAATTGATACTACCCGTAAGGACATGCAGAAAGCAGCAAAAGATATGGACTTTTTGCAGGCCGCAAAATTGCGTGATGAAATGTTTGCCCTGGAGAAAATGTTCAACGAAAAATTCGGTAAGTAACGATTTGGTTTTAAAGATTGATTTTTAGATAATTTGACTTAGAATTGCAATTCAATAAGTTATCTAAAAATCATCAAATGAAATCTCTAAAACTAGTCACGCTGATCGTACTCGGCGCCCTGGGACTTAAAAGTTATGCCCAAAATGCGACAACAATATCCCTCCCACTTGCAGGCAATGCTTACAGTTCCTTACATGAAGATGCTGAAAGAACCCTTTCTAACAGAGGAATTGTTAACTGGTCTAATCCGAAAGAATATTTTACAGCTTATTTTAGGGTTTCCAAGCCTGGTACAGTAACGGTATCGCTAAGCGACAAACCTGTTTTAGATGGGCAATCGGTGGTGGAATTTGCCATTAACAACCAAGCCAAAAAGGTAAATTTTGATGAAACCAAGCCATTTGACGGTAAGATTGGCGAATGGAGCATTAAAGACACAGGTTACGTAGCCTTAACCATTAAAGGAATAAGCAAAAGTGCCGGCAAATTTCCCTCGATACAGACTTTATCCATCGGCGGTACAGCTATTGAAGGCAAAACCGCTTACGTTAAAAACAATGAAGGCAACTTTTTTCATTGGGGCAGACGTGGGCCATCGGTTCACCTGAACTATCAGCAACCAGAAAATGTAAATGCAGAGTGGTATTACAATGAGGTAACCGTACCAAAAGGAGAAGATATTTTAGGTTCTTACTTTATGGCAAATGGATTTGGCGAGGGTTATTTCGGTATGCAGGTAAATAGCCCTACAGAACGACACATCTTGTTTTCGGTATGGAGCCCTTTCAGTACTGATGACCCTAAAAGTATTCCCGAATCACATAAGATTAGAATGCTAAAGAAAGGCGAAGGTGTACACACAGGAGAATTTGGGAATGAAGGCGCTGGAGGACAGAGCTACCTGAATTATATGTGGAAAGCAGGAAACACCTATAAATTTTTATTGCATGGCGTACCCGGAAAAGATAGCCTAACCACTTATACCGCTTATTTCTTCGCACCCGAAACCAACAAATGGCAATTAATAGCCAGTTTTACCAGGCCACAAACTAAAACTTATTTAAAACGTTTCCATTCCTTTTTAGAAAACTTCTCACCTGTACAGGGCGACCTGTCGCGTAAAGTTTTGTTTGATAACCAATGGATCTGCGATGATAAAGGAACCTGGACTGAATTAAAATCTGCCCGCTTTACGACTGACAACACTGGAGCAAAAGGATACCGGATGGATTATCAGGGTGGGTTAGATAAAGGCGCCTTCTATTTGAAGAACAGTGGCTTTTTTAACAACTATACCACACCAAGAAAAATCTTTACCAGAAGCACTGCCGGTAAAAAACCTGAAATAGATTTCAGTAAATTACCTTAACACTGAAAATAATTATGGAATTTTGAAGCTTTAATTATTATCATATTACAGCAGAATGGACGGGCAAAACAGAAAAGACATTTATCCAGGATTAGAAGTCGGGATTATTTTGAAGAAAGATCAGCGATCGGGAAACATCACCTATGGTGTAGTGAAAGATCTGCTTACTTCATCCGCATTTCACTCCAGAGGGATAAAAGTGAGGCTCGAAGATGGTCAGGTAGGCCGTGTAGCTGAAATTATTGAAGATTAAATGGGAGGTTATTAAAACCTTTGCAGGCTTATTTGCGTATTATATTTGTAATCAAAATGCAATTAAAGGCTAAATAAGTAACAAAATAAATTTTATGACGTCTATATTTGTAACAACAGTAATTTAAAGAATGGCATTAGTAAAATTCATTTTCATCGCAATATTGGTACTTTGGCTGATCAGAATGTTGATTAGGTTAATTCTGCCAATGCTGTTTAATAACCTGGCCAGCAAAATGCAAAGTCAGGCAACAGGGCAGCAACAACAAAGAAGATCAAAACCTGAAGGCTCTATTTCGATAGATTATATGCCTCCAAAGCCTGATCAAAGTAAAACAGATAAACTCGGCGACTTCGTAGATTACGAAGAAGTGAAATAAAAAGAACCCTGAACTTGTTTCAGGGTTTTTTGTTTAAAATTCAAAATATATAGTCTAAGTTTAATGCCTCAACTCGAAAACCAGATATACACGCTCAGTTATGAAATATTTTATTGTTTTTATCTCCTTATGGATCATCAGTAAGAAATGCTTTAGCCAGACCAAACAGGATAGTTTAGCAATCAAACGTGCTGCTCTTGATTACATAGAATCGCAACATAACCCAAATCCTAAACAAATGGAGCAGGCTTTGCATCCGAGGCTTGTTAAAAGAACATTTTGGACAGACAAGGAAACCAATAAAGATTATGTTCGTGAAACCTCTGCAGAATCGATGGTTATCTTAGCCGAAAACTACAACCGCAAAAAAGACAAGTTCCCCGCTGTTCCTAAAAAAGAAGTTAAAATGCTTGATATCTCAGAGAAAACAGCTTCAGTTAAATTAATTGCAGATGAATGGATCGATTATATGCACCTGGTTAAATTAAATGGCACCTGGAAAATTATTAATGTGCTTTGGCAATTTAATGATAGTGCAAGGCATAAATAGTTATGGCTTGAACACCTTCAATACCGAGCCCCAGAACCAGCTCTCTTCTGCTTTAAGCATCGTTTCCAAGGTTTTATCTACATTGACGGCCAGTTTATTTATATCGTTTACTGATTTTTTGAAGGTTTTAAACGCGGGGTCCTTTTCATCGCCCACTACCGTTGACAGCTCATTTAAAACTTTTAAAACCGGTTCTAGCTCTCTTTTTTTACGCTCTTTGGCTACCTGACGGGAAATATTCCAAACATCTTTATCTGCAAAAAAGTATTCTTTTCGTTCGCCGGCTTTGTGTTGTTTTTCAATTAAGCCCCATCCGATTAAGTCGCGGAGGGTCATGTTGGCGTTTCCTCTTGAAATACTGAGCGCTTCCATGATTTCTTCGGTGGTAAGCGCTTCGGGAGAAATTAGCAATAATGCATGTACCTGGGCCATGGTGCGGTTAATTCCCCATTCAGAGCCTAATTTACCCCATGCTTCTATAAATTTTAATTTCGCTGCTGCTAATTCCATACACAAAGATAAATTTATTTTCAAACTTTCAAGAATTATTGAAAGTTTATTTGTTGGGATTTATTGGCTTTCTCGTTGTATTTTATCCAGCAGCATTTGCCAATTGGTTTCATTGTTATTTACTTTTTTTAACAGCTCAGCCTGTGCCCTATCGAAATAGACAGATAGTTTTAATACAGGTAAAGCCAAATCTGGTTTAAACATCGTTCCCGGTGCAAATCCAGGTTCATTATTCTTTGCCCGGTCGCGGTCGAATTTAACAGTCGTATTTACATATTCTTCATGCTGTTTTTCGCCATTGATGTATGGGATCATCCATTCTACCGATTTTTTGATCGATGATCCTTTAGGCGACTCATAGGTATAAAAGTTGGTGCCCTTCGCCCGATCAATCATGATGGCCAGTTTCAGCATTGGTTCCAGGTCGTAAATGTGGTAATGCATGGCATCGCGCTCTTTAAAATCCAAACTTGTTCCATCAGGATATAAATTGATATTGATGTGGCTTTTCAGATTGTCGATGGTCCATTTAATAAAATGCTGATTGTTTAAGGTGTAACCAATTTCGCCAACCTCTTTTAGACGGTGAGCGTTCCAGTTATTAATGGCAGTAGCTCTCCCCGCTTTCATGCGTTTGCTGTTAATTTCTGCTAAAGCCGTTTCAGTAAGCCATTGTTCAATCTGTTTTTTATCAGCTGCTGGGATATCTTTTTTAATCAGGTCGTAAGCTTCAATGGCTTTATCGAGATTGGTATCGTCAATAGGATCGCCATTGGGTTTATTGATTTTCGCCCATGCACTCAGAAATTCTACACATTTGTTTAAATATTTTTGATCTTCCGTTATCCGGTATTGTAAGGCCAATGCAAACATTTTGTTCATGTCAGCCAGGGCTAATCTGGTTTTTTCCTTTTTTGGATTTCCTTTTAATAATCCTTCAGTTCTGATGGTATCAATTGGGTTGGGGTTTTCGTTTAGATAATTTAATGCTGATTTTTCAAAGCCTGAGTATAGTTTTTTGGTTTCCCCATCATTTTTGAGCTGCCTTTTCAGCTTTTTAATTTCATTGGTATTCAAACTTACAATTTGCGAAAACGAAGAAAAAGATAATAATGCAAGAGCGATTGTAACGACAAACTTTCTCATAATAAATAGGTTGAATTTTTATTCCTGGTTACAAATCTAATTTTTTATTCAGCATGCATTTAATTTATTACTTTTTTATACCGCCCATTTTTTTATTTTTGACGTTCGTTTAAACTTAAACAAACCTTAATGAATAACTGGTTTAATAAAAATGGCATTCACTTAGCCATTATTGCATTTTTTGTAGTCATTACTTTTGCCTACTTCAGTCCTGTTTTGCAGGGTAAAGCACCACAACAGGGCGATGTTTTGCAGGCTAAGGCCATGCAAAAAGAAATTATGGATATTAAGGCAAAAGATGGTAAGGGCCCGCTTTGGACCAATCAAATGTTCGGCGGTATGCCAGCTTATCAGATTTGGGTACAGTACCCCCTTAATATCACAACATACGGCATCGATGTAATTAAGGGCATATTCCCTGATCCTGTTGGAACAGTTTTATTATACCTTTTAGGCGCTTACCTATTATTTTGTGTGTTAAAAATAAACCCTTGGCTTGCTGCTGCGGGGGCAATTGCATTTGCATTTACCTCTTATAATTTTATCATTATTGCAGCTGGGCATAGCAATAAGGCATTAGCAATTGGCTTTTTTGCTCCTATTTTAGCCGCTATTATTCTCATCTTAAGGGGCCGGTATTTGGTTGGTGGAAGTTTACTTGCACTGTTTATGGCTTTAGAAATCCGCTCTAACCACATCCAAATGACCTATTATTTATTTATAGCGTTGTTTATTCTAGGCTGTATAGAACTTTATCATGCCTTTAAAGCAAAACAGCTTCCAGCATTTGGTAAGTCTGTCGCTTATATTGTTGCAGGTATTTTTCTATCAGTTCTGGTAAATGCAGGTACCCTATGGACAACCTACGAGTATGGCAAAGAAACCATTCGAGGAAAATCTAATTTAACTACCGATAAAGCTGAACCTGCAAATGGTTTGGATAAAGAATATGCTTATCAATGGAGTCAGGGGGTTGGAGAGAGTTTCTCTTTCTTGATTCCAAATATTTATGGAGGAGCAAGTAGTATCGACGAAATTATTAAACCTGAAAGCAATACCTATAAAGCAGTTGAAAAAAATCTTTCTGGTGTAGATCCAAGGCAAGCAATTGGTTATGTTGCACAGAATCTTGGCGCTAACCAATACTGGGGTAAAAAGCCAGGTACTGCAGGCCCTTATTACTTCGGTGCAATTATCTGCTTCCTATTTGTTTTCGGATTGTTTATTGTACAACATCGTTGGAAATGGTGGATTTTAGGATCGAGTATTTTGTTGTTGTTCCTTTCTTTCGGAAGTAATCTGCCATTTATTTCAGATATATTCTTCGATTACTTACCAGGCTACAATAAATTTAGAGCAGTAGAATCCATTTTGGCCGTAGTTGGCTTGTTAGTGCCATTACTGGCAATATTAGCTGTTAAGGAAGCACAGGAAGGTAAATATGATCAAAAATATTTGGTTCAACGTTTAACATGGTCAGCTGGTATAACCGGTGGATTTGCCTTAATTATTGCAGCTATTCCTACTGCTTTCTTTAGTTTCACACAGGCTAACCAACCACAACTATTAGAGGCATTAACACAGGCATTACAAAATAACAGAGGCGCTGCAATGGAGATTTTGAACGGCATAGTTGCTGACCGTGTGGCTTTAGCACGTGCTGATGCTTTACGTTCTTTATTGTTCGTTGCTATTGGTTTTGGAATTACCTGGGCTTTCATTACCAAAAAATTGAACATGCAATTGGCTTTTGGTTTATTGGCATTATTTGTTTTAATTGATTTGTGGCAGGTAGACCGCCGTTATTTAAACAACCAGAATTTTGTAAGTAAATCTGATTTAGATAATCATTATCAGCCAAGAGACGTAGATAATTTTATCTCAGCCGATAAAGATCCAAATTTCAGGGTTTTCGATATGTCGTTGGGCGATCCGTTTAAAAGCGCAGAAACTTCTTATTTCCATAAAACAGTTGGTGGTTTCCACTCAGCAAGATTAAAGCGTTTTCAGGAGTTGGTTGATAACCAGTTAACCAAAAGCATTAACCAGGATGTGCTGGATATGTTGAATACGAAGTATATCATTACGCAGGATCCCCAAAACGGATCGTATAAAATGCAGCGTAATGCAACGGCTGCGGGTAATGCCTGGTTTGTACAAAGTGTGCAGTTTGCTAAAAACGCTGATGAAGAAATGAAGGCCATTAGCAGTTTTGATGCTAAGAAGGAAGCGATTGTTGACGAAAGTTTCAAAAGCTCGATCGATACCAAACGTTTAGGAACTGGTCAGGAAGGTTTTATTAAATTAACCAACTATAACCCTGATCATTTAACTTACGAATACTCAACCGCTAAGGATGTAATTGCGGTGTTTTCAGAGATTTATTATGATAAAGGCTGGAAAATGTACATCGACGGTGTTGAAAAGCCTTATTTCAGGGCAGATTATGTTTTACGTGCAGCGCAATTAGAAGCAGGTAACCATAAACTTGAGTTTATTTTCCACCCGACATCGTATTACACCGGAGAGAAAATCTCTTTGGCAGGATCGATTTTGTTACTGGCCGGATTAGGTTTTGGGTTTTACTCAGAAGAAAAGAAGAAAAAGAAAGCCGTTAAAGCTTAGTAATTTCTCAAATAGATTTACACCCCGCGGATTTTGATCTTGCGGGGTTTTTTGTTGCCTGTGTATTTTTGCCAAGGAAATACAGAATATTCCCTCGGACTCGTCCTCCTGAACTTGTTTCAGGATCTATTAAGGAGCCCTTAGTCAATAGTCTCCAGTCCAAAGTCGATTTCCATCCCTCGATTTGTCAACCTGAGCGGAGTCGAAGGACTTTTAAGATAAATTCACTGCGCATCATGCGATTCTGAGCATTCACACTTGCGATCGTCCTCCTGAACTTGTTTCAGGATCTATTAAGGAGTCCTTAGTCAATAGTCTCCAGTCCAAAGTCGATTTCCATACCTCGATTGCCATCCTGAGCCTGTCGAAGGACAAATGTTTTTTTGTTTTCGACAAGTAAAGGTCTTCGACAGGCTCAGACTGACAATAGATATACTTACTTCTTGCATGACAGACACCAATGCGTTATTGCATTCCACTTTACAGACCATCTTTGCAATGGCGACGGTGAGTAATGAACTAATGAACCAATGACTAATGAACTATTGAACCAAAAGCCTTAACATGTCATTTTAACATTCTTTATCAAATGGAATAATAATTTAACAATGTCGTAACATTTGTTTGATATACAGAGTCTTACCTTTGTAATGTAAATCAGATGATATGTTAGAATCATTCTTTGCCGTATGCTTATTAATTGTTGTACTTTATTTCTTTAGCCCCTTTGAGGTAAAACTCGATGAGGAAGAGGAGTGGTAACCCAACTAATTTATCTCTGAACTGCTTTAACCGGGCGGTAACAAAATCCTTCCCCCCTAAATTTCCCGTTTATGGATAAAAGAACTGTCGATGTAGTCGTAATTTCCGATGTACATTTAGGTACCTATGGTTGCCATGCCAAAGAATTGCTAAAATACCTTAAGAGCATAAAGCCCAAAATTTTGATTTTAAACGGCGATATCATCGATATCTGGCAGTTTAGCAAAAGTTATTGGCCCGAATCGCACATGAAAGTGATCCGTAAACTGATGAAATTCGTATCAGAAGGGGTGCAGGTTCACTACCTGACCGGAAATCATGATGAGATGCTCCGTAAATTCGACGGCATGGAAATGGGGACTTTCCACCTCCAGAATAAATTGATCTTAGAACTTGACGGTAAAAAAGCATGGTTTTTTCATGGCGATGTTTTCGATGTAACCATGCAGCACTCTAAATGGCTGGCCAAACTTGGTGCGGTTGGTTACGATACACTGATCCTCATTAATAGTTTTGTAAACTGGGTACTTACCGCATTTGGCAGGGAAAAGATGAGCTTTTCGAAAAAAATCAAAGCTAAATTTAAGGATGCCGTTAAGTTCATCAATAGTTTTGAGCAAACTGCAGCTGAACTGGCGATTGAAAAGGGATATAACTATGTGGTTTGTGGTCATATCCATCAGGCTGAACAACGTGAAATTGCCACCGAAGACGGGAAAGTGGTTTACCTGAACAGCGGCGATTGGGTAGAAAGTTTAACCGCTTTAGAATATGAAAACCAAAAATGGACAGTGTTTAAGTACGAGCACCAACATTTTACGAAAGATGAGTTAGACGAAGGAATCCTTTCTGATGCCGAGGATTTAAAAAGTAAACTGGACATAAATATTCTTTTACAGAATATAAAATATGAAATTGCCCAATAATTTTAGATATTCGGGCATAAATGAAGATACTTTACGCAATACAGGGAACAGGTAACGGTCATATCAGCAGGGCAAGGGAAATCATTCCTTTGTTACAACAATATGGCGAATTGGATATTTTAGTAAGTGGAACACAGGCCGATGTGAAACTCAGTCAGCCCGTGAAATACCAATTGCATGGATTCAGTTTTATCTTTGGAAAAAAAGGTGGAGTAGATCACTTTAAAACATGGCTGAACATGAATCTTTTCCGCTTTAGGAAAGATATGAAGCAGTTACCGCTTAAAGAGTACAATTTAATCGTTAACGATTTTGAACCTGTAAGTGCCTGGGCCTGTAAACTGCAGGGCATAGAATGTGTATCGTTGAGTCACCAGGCGGCATTTAAATCTAAAAAAGTGCCACGTCCAAGAACTTTAGACTGGGGAAAGCTTATTTTGAGCCGTTATGCACCAACTAAATACCACATTGGCTTTCATTTCGATCGTTATGATACTTTTATCCATACACCCGTAATCAGGGCAGAAATCCGAAATCTGAAAAGTGAAAATTTAGGACATTATACCGTTTATCTTCCAGCCATTGATGATAAACGTTTGGTCAAGCTCTTTACACAACTACCAAATGTTACCTGGCAGGTTTTCTCTAAACACAGTAAAGTTGCCTACCGGGAAGGGAATGTTTTTGTAGAGCCGGTTAACAACGAAAAATTTAATAAAAGTCTGGCCACCTGCGAAGGTTTGTTCACCGGCGGTGGTTTTGAAGGCCCCGCAGAAGCACTTTATTTAAAGAAAAAATTGCTCGTGGCACCGATGCGCTTCCAGTTCGAACAGCAGTGTAACGCCTATGCCTTAAAGCAGTTTGGTTTGCCTGTAATATGGGGAAGTACCAGAAACTGGTTGCCAATTATTAAAAACTGGGTAGAAAATCCTCAACAGCATGAGTTTAATTTTCCGGATGAGACGGCTCAGATTATTGATGATATGGTGAAGAAATATGCGAGGGTTTAGTTTTTAGTCCTAAGTCTTCAGTCCTGAGTCCAAAGTTCATTATTGTCATCCTGAGCGTAGTCGAAGGATCTTTACGATGAATTGAGTTACTGGTCTGATTTTGGAAATGAATGCGGGTAGCAGCTACTCCCAGGGTTATTTAACGTACAGCAACAATTTGGGCATGGTTTGTTGCAGATCGTGCTGGTATCACGCATTACAAATGCGGATCTAGCTAATCCTCGTTACAAACGAGGACCATTTAGACGCCTATCTGCTTTGATATTTCGGTGTATGTATTCTAATCCGTGGTACAATCCTACGTAATCTAAACCTGACAAGAGCGGGCACTGAACGTAGTGAGGTAAAGCGTATGGCAGGACTACCCTAACCGAAAAGTACATGAACCTGCTTTTCTAAAAAACTCATTTTGTTTTGCCTGCAAAAGGTCTTCGACTCCGCTCAGACTGACCAGCATTTGGATGTATTTATTAAGATGACAATGTAGATCCTCTCTTTGATCTTTCTGCTATGCGCTCAACGCTTACTGTTCTCCGCGCTTCATCTTTCTTCTGCTACTGTTAAATTATTTTCTTTACTTTGCCTACTCTTTAAAAAGGCATGATTAATCAGTTTAGAAAGCTAAATCCAATTAACCTCGTATTCTTGCTGGCATACACGTTCTTTTTGCGTATTGCCATTTTTCATGAAACGCACGATAAGCTGAACTTTGATTTTTTGGAGCCATTTGCCCGGTTACTGATCAATATAGATTTAGACAACGCCTTTACGCCCTATACCAATATTTTTATTGCAGCACTTTTGGTTTATGTTCAGGCCCTAATTTTCAACCGGGTTGTTAATAACCATAATTTACTGACCAAACCGAGTTTCCTTCCGGGGCTGATGTTTATCACAGGAACAAGCTTGTTTATGCCATTTATGATTCTGAGTCCGGCATTGTTGTGTAATTTTCTGTTAATCTGGATTATAGATAAGTTTTTAAAGCTGGGTAAAAGTGCGAATTCCATTACCACTGTTTTCGATATCGGGATGATTATAGGGGTTGGAACATTGATCTACTTTCCGTTTATGACGATGTTGCTTATGATCTTTTTAGCGCTGTTGCTTTTCAGGTCGTTTAACTGGCGCGAATGGGTGGCGGGTTTAATTGGCTTTATTACGGTTTTCTTTTTTCTGGCCGTATTTTATTACTGGAAAGATAATTTAAGCTCGTTTTATCAAATCTGGAAACCATTAGGCAATAAGTTCCCTTCGGTTTTTAAAATCAACTATAACGATTATCTGGTGCTGATTCCGGTAACGGTAATTATCATACTGGCGTCGCTACAGCTCCGCGAAAATTTCTTCAGGAGTTTTATCAGTACAAGGAAAAGTTTTCAGCTGTTGTTTTTTATGTTTATTATTTCAGCAGCTAGTTTTTACCTTAAACCCGATTTCAGGACCTGGCATTTTTTGCTGTGCGTACCACCCGGATCGGTACTGTTAGCCTACTATTTTAGCAATGCCAAAAAACGCTGGTTTTACGAAACATTGTTCGTTTTATTTGTGCTTTCGATACAGTATTTTCTGTTTGTTTAACCTTTTTTAACAAATAACTAGAACGAAACTTGACAAAGATTAATAGCTTTGTGCATGATTTTAGAATTAAAGCTTTTTTAGTTTTAATTAAGATGGATAAAAAATGGAATCATTGGAATTTCTAAGAACATATTATTTGCAGTGGGAGATTTTAAATGCGTAGGCTAAGCATTGATATTGGAAATTCTGCTGTTAAGGTTGCTGTTTTTGAAAATAAGGAAATTGTTCATCATCAGCGTTTCAATAAAATTGGAATACTTGATTTGGCTCAATTGATCGAGAAGTTTTCGCCGGCAAAATCCATCATCAGTAGTGTTAGCCAGGAAATTGGGCCCTTAGAAGTATTTTTAAAAAAGCATACTGGTTATATCCGTTTTTCAACCCTGTTAACGAATGGTGTACAAAATAGATATAAAACGCCGGTTACTTTAGGATTAGACAGATGGGCTGCTGTTTTAGGTGCAAATGGCTTACATCCGGCAAATGCAAGTTTAGTGGTTGATGCCGGTACTTGTATTACCTACGATGTTTTAACCAGCTCAAAGGAATATTTTGGCGGAAGTATAAGCCCTGGTATTAAAATGCGTTTTAAGGCTGTGCACGAATTTACCGGCCGTTTACCTTTGGTTGAGTGGGATGCAAATGAAGATATTGTGGAAGGTACTGATACACAATCGGCAATCAAGAACGGCGTTTTACAAGGAATAATAAACGAAATTGAAGGCTTTATTGCCCTAAATAATAAAAAAGAAAGTGCTCTGAAGGTAATTATAACGGGGGGTGATGCTAATTTTTTGTATAAACAATTACAAAACAGCATCTTTGCGCCTCAAATTATAAAAGATCCTTACTTAGTATTAAAAGGATTAAATGAAGCTATTGCAGATTAAAATGTACAAAAGAATAAATTATATTGCAGCCATACTCTTTCTAGTTTGTGGTTTAAGTGCTCAGGCACAGGTTACCACTTCATCACCATATTCAAGATATGGACTTGGAAATATAAAGGGATCTTTGTTGCCCCAGCTTAGAGCAATGGGTGGAATTTCTACCGCAGTAGGTAAAGTAACAGGGTTCAATTATATCAATATGCAAAACCCTTCATCGTATGCGGGAATAACTTTAACCACTATTGATGTGGGCATGAGTGCTGGTTTAACCAGTCTGTCGCGAAACAATTTAAAGGAAACGAGTTTCAACTCTACTTTTAGCCATTTGGCATTTGCGGCTCCTGTTACCAGAAGATCGGCCCTGAGTTTTGGTATTTTACCTTATTCGGATTTAGGTTATTCTTATCGAAACACGACCAAAGTAGATACAACCACTTTAGATCAGCTTTATGAAGGCGAGGGTGGTTTATCAAAAGCCTACTTAGGTTATGGTTATCGTTTTGGCGATCATTTAAGAATTGGTGGTAACCTGGAATATATTTTTGGTAATCTCCAAACTACGCGGGCTACCGAATTTCAATCGGTAGGTGCTTATAACGCCAAACTTCAGAATAAAAACAGTGTTGGTGGAATTAATTATTCTTATGGTATCCAGTACGATTTTAATATCGGTAAGAAAACAATCATGACCCTGGGTTATTCTGGAAGCACCTCAGGGAAAATAAATTCAACACAAACTTCTTTTGCTACCTTATACACCCGAGATCAAAGCGGTAATGAAAACCCTGCAGCCGATACCTTAAATATCGTGAATAACGGAAGATCTAACCTTACTTTACCATTGACCCACAATTTTGGGATCTCTATCCAGCAAAATGATAAGTGGATGATTGGTGCCGATTTTAGAATGGGCAAATGGGCTGCAACCAGCATCAATAATGTAAACCAGGGTTTGCAGGATAGCTGGGGAGCATCATTAGGTGGCCAGTGGACGCCAGATGCGTTTTCTTATAACAGTTACATGAAACGTGTAGACTATCGCATTGGATTTAATTACGATAAAACCTACATTAAAATCGGTAATCAGGATATTAAACAAATGGGTGCATCATTAGGTTTTGGCTTCCCTTTACCTACTGCCAACGGTGGTACAGCATTTTATAAAATCAACTTTACAACAGAACTCGGACAAAGAGGAACATTAAATAATAATCTGGTTAAAGAGCAGTATATTAATTTCCACTTAGGTTTTACCCTGAATGATACCTGGTTCCGTAAGTACCGTGTAGACTAATGAATTGGAAAACATTTTTATATGGTCTGTTTCTGATGTTGCCTTTTTTTCTGGCTTCCTGTGGAGACGACGATCTAAAAAATGCCAATGCAGTTTCTTCAAATAAAGTAATCTTAAGCAGAGACCGAACCATCGGTGTCGACATTACTTATAGCGATTCGGCCAGAATTAAGGCGAAAGGTTACGCCCCGATAATGGATAAGGTTACCCCTAGTAATGGAAGTACTTACCAGGAAATGATTAAAGGGGTGAGCATCGATTTTTATAATCCGAACGGAACTGTTGATGGAAACCTAGTTTGCGATTATGCCATTCGGAAAGATAATGAGCTCAAAACCGAATTCAGGAAGAATGTGGTGGTAAAAAACAGTAAGGGCGATACTTTTTCATCACAAGAGTTAATCTGGGATGAATCGAAAAAGATTTTTTATTCCAATCAAAGGGTATATGTGAAAGGGGTAGATGGTAGCATTGGCGAAGGTATTAACTTCAAAGCTCCGCAGGATTTTAGCACTTATGAAATGGATAGCGGAAACGGTGAATTGAATATGAAGGAAGGTGTAGCGCCTTAACGTGATGTAAAATGTGGGAGGTAAGATGGATAAGGTATGAAGAACCTGATCAAATCTCCATAGTTTTGAAGCCAATTTTAACCTTAAATCCATCATCTTTTCCTGGTCATATTACCTCATCCATTGCCCTAATAATTAAGCGCTTGATAAATAAAATTTTGTGTTTTCTTTTTTGAGGCAAATTTGTATCTTGCGCCCTCTTAAAAAAGAACTAAATAAATTTATAATTACAATATGGGATTAATGACATTTTTGCGTAACCGTGCAGGCTATATTCTGGTCTTTGCCATCGGTTTTGCAATTGTTGCATTTTTAGTAGGTGATGCAATTAACGTGGGTAAACCTTTTTGGTCGGCAAATCAAAAAGTTGTAGGGTCTATTGATGGTAAGGATATCAATATTGATGAATTCGGACCAAAGGTTGATCAAGGTGTAAACCAAATGAAACAACAATATGGCGGCAGTGCAAATGCACAGATGACTGCTATGGCTGTTGATCAGGCATGGAATGCAGAGTTAGCGAAAGTTTTGTTAACTAAAGAATATGACCGTTTAGGTTTAACCGTTTCTGAAGATGAATTGTTAGATTTATTGCAAGGTCAAAACCCTAGCCCGCTAATCAAACAATATTTCTCTAATCCGCAAACAGGACAGTTAGACCGTGCTACTTTGATGAACTTTCTAAAATCGAAAGAACCTCAGGCTTTGCAACAGTCTAATATGTTACAGGAAGAAATTAAAAATCAGGCCCTGCAAACAAAATATTCTAATTTAATCCGTAATTCGGTTTACGTAACTTCTTTAGAAGCTACAGATGAGTATACCAACCGCAATAAACTGGCTAACTTTAAATATGTAAGTTTAGATTATACTTCTATTCCAGATGCCTCAGTTAAATTAACAGATGGCGATTATTCTGAATATTACGATCAGAACAAAGCACGTTTCAACAATCCACAAGAAACACGTGCTTTCGAATATGTTACTTTCAGTATCAGTCCAACAAAAGCCGATTCATTAGCCATCAAAACTCAGGTGGATAAAATTGCTGCTGATTTCCAGGTAGCTAAAAACGATTCGCTTTTCGCAGCAATCAATTCAGACGTAAAAGTTCCGTTTACTTATATCACAAAAGGTAAATTAGATCCTGCGGTTGATTCAGCAGTGTTTGCGTTACCAGCAGGCGGTTTTTATGGTCCTAAATTAACAGGTAATTCATACAAAATTGTAAAGGTAGTTTCTACCCGTATCTCTCCTGACTCCGTAAAAGCAAGCCATATCTTAATCGATCCGGCTAAAGTAGGTGGTGAAGATAAAGCATTGAAGTTAGCAGATTCATTAAAAGCATTAATTTTAAAAGGTGCTAACTTTGGAGAACTGGCTAAAACCTACAGTGTAGATGGCTCAAAAGATAAAGGTGGTGAAATGCCGGCTTTTGCCCGTGGTGCTATGGTACCTGAGTTTGAGAATGCAGCATTTGATGGCAAAACAGGAGATCTTAAAGTAGTAAAATCTCAGTTCGGATACCACGTGCTTAAAATCGAAAAACAAATCGGTTCATCTAAAGTGGCTAAATTAGCTTACGTAGAAAAAGCATTAAATGCAAGTAGCAAAACCCAGGCAGCGGCTTACAAAGCTGCAAGCAATTTCTTAACTGAAGTAAAAGGTAACGACTTTAGCAAATTTGCTGCACAAAAAGGATTAAAGGTTGCGGTTGCTGATAAGGTGGCATCAACACAAGGATTTGCGGCTGGACTGGATAATCCACGTAAATTAATTCAAGATGCTTACGCAGCAGATAAAGGTGATGTATTACCTGAAATTTATACCATGAGCAATGCTTATGTGGTGGCCCGTTTAACTACAATCAGTCCAAAAGGTATTTTATCTTTAGCTGATGTGAAGAAAGAAATTGAGCCGATGGTAATTAATGCCGTTAAAGCAAAACAATTAAAAGAAAAATTAGCTAACGCAGGTAAAGGAAGTATCGAGCAGGTTGCAGCTAAAGTAGCACGTCCGGTTAATCCAGTACAGAATGTAGTTATGGCCAATCCGGTAATTCCAGGTGTAGCACAGGAAAATGCTTTAGTAGGAAGCGTTTTCGGTTCACAGCCAGGTAAATTATCTGCTCCTGTTCAGGGTGAGCGTGGTGTTTATGTGTTTTCAGTTGATGGATTTACAAGCCCTGCACCAATTGCCAACATGTTTAAACAGAAAGAAAGCATGATGTTAAGTTTAGGACAACGTTCATTAGGATCAGCTTTCCAGGCTTTACAGGAAAATGCGAAGATAAAAGACAATCGCGTGAAATTCTATTAAGCAGAAAATACGTAATTTTGTAACCGTTCCGATGATTAGTCGGAACGGTTTTTTTATTTAAGGCCATGGAAATTCAGGAAAACATCATTAATAAAGTAGCTAACAGCGGTTTAATAACCTTAAATCTGGAGGATTTTTATCATAAAGGCGAAAGAGTGGTTTATGATATTGTAGATAATCTATTTCATGGTTTAATGTTAAGGGAAAAGGATTTTAGAGAGTTTATTAAAAATCACGATTGGGCGCAATATCAGGATAAGAATGTAGCCATTATCTGTTCGGCTGACGCAATTGTTCCTACCTGGGCTTACATGCTGCTGGCGAATAAATTAAAACCATATGCCAATGAAGTGGTATTTGGCGACTTAAATACTTTAGAAGCGGTTTTATTTACCAAGGCATTGGCTAAAATTAATCCCCAGGATTATGCTAACGAACGTGTAGTGGTAAAAGGATGTGGCGATATCGAAGTTCCGGTTTCAGCCTATGTAGAGGTAACCAACCTGCTTACCCCAGTAGTAAAAAGCATTATGTTTGGCGAGCCCTGCTCTACCGTTCCTGTATATAAAAGAAAAGATTAAATTTTGGTTTGCTTTTTGTATATCTTCATAGAGGAAAGAATTTAACTGTATTTTTTAGGAAATGGTTTTTTCCCAACAACACACACAAATGAGTACAAAAGCAATGAAAAAATTATTGATAACCCTCACGGCAGGCTTATGCAGTCTGATCACAATGGCTCAGGAACTTCCCCTGAAGAAAGAAGCAGTGTTTCAGGAAGGCGAAGTTTTACAATATAAATTAAGGTACGGATTTATTACCGCGGCAGAGGCCACCATTAAGGTAACAAACTCTGATTTAAAGTTTGATAACAGGTCTACCTATAAACTTACAGTCGACGCGCAGACTTCAGGAACTTTTGATGTTTTTTACAAGATAAGAGATCATTACGATTCGTATATCGATAAAACCAGTCTCTTGCCATACTTCTACCAGGAAAATATACGAGAGGCTAGCTACAGGCGCCAGGATAAGGCACGTTTTACACAAAATGCTAAAAAAGTAGTTTCGAACAGGGGAACCTTTACGACACCGACTGATCAGACTTTTGATTTGGTTTCGGCTTATTACTTTGCCCGAAGCCTGGATATTGGTAAAATCAAAGTTGGTGATAAGTTTAAGTTGAACTATTTTTTAGGCGATGAAATTTCTGCCTTAGAGGTTGAATATGTGGGTAAAGAAACCATTAAGAGTAAATTAGGGAATATCCGTTGCTTAAAATTTAGTCCGTCGATAAAACCTGGCAGGATATTTAAAAAAGATAGCCGCTTATACCTTTGGGTAACTGACGATGGAAACCGCGTACCCGTAAAGGCTCAGGTAGAGATATTGGTGGGGGCGGTAACCATGGAATTAAAATCGGCCACTGGGCTGAAATATGCTTTAGCAAAAGAATAATGATGATAGAAGTTGAACAGGTGCTAGTGCACGAAGACGTGTTGAAAGAAAACTTTGTTTGTAATTTAAGCAAATGCAAAGGGATCTGCTGTGTGGAAGGTGATTCGGGTGCACCGCTGGATAATGATGAAAAGGCTATCTTAGAAGAGATTTATCCAAAGATAAAACACCTGTTAAATGAAAAAGGCATTAAGGCCATAGAAGAGCAGGGCGTATATGTAGTGGATGAAGATGGCGATTTAACTACACCTTGCGTAGATAAAAATAAAGAATGTGCTTATGTACTGTTCGAAGGTGGCATTACCAAATGTGCTATCGAGAAAGCCTATGAACAAGGTATTGTAGATTGGCAGAAACCGATTTCATGCCACCTCTACCCTATCCGGATAACCAAATATCCGGAATTTGATGTGTTAAATTACGACCGTTGGCACATCTGCCACGATGCCTGTACCTTTGGCCGCGAATTGAAAGTTCCTGTATACAGTTTTTTGAAAGGACCGCTGATCCGTAAATACGGCGAAGAGTGGTATAAGGAGCTTGAAAGTTCAGTAGCGGCAATGTAGTTTTATTTCTTTCTTAAATCTTGGTGGTTATTTCATTCAATTATTGGCCTAATCCGATTTGAAGCAATTCTGTTTTAATTCATAGTACAATATATAGCCGTCTTTAAATTAAATGGTATGCTAATAGGCTTATACAGATCCTATTCAGTATTTAAAAGTGCAAATGAGTTTACAAAATTTGTTCATTTTTGTTTTTAGTTTAAAAAACAGTGATTTTTTAGTTTATGTAAACTATTTTAGCATTTTATAAATCTCTTATACCGTGAAAAAAATCTTAATTACTGGAGGGGCTGGTTTTATAGGCTCTCATGTAGTCCGTCGCTTTGTAAATAACTATCCTCAATATGAGATCGTAAACTTAGATAAACTTACCTATGCAGGTAACCTGGCTAACTTAAGCGATATTGAAAATAAACCAAATTATAGATTTGTAAAAGAAGATATCACAGATGCTAATGCGATGTTTGATCTGTTTAAATCAGAAGACTTCGATGCAGTGATTCACCTTGCGGCAGAAAGCCATGTAGATCGCTCTATTTCTGACCCTACAGCTTTTGTCATTACTAATGTTATTGGTACTGTAAATTTATTAAATGCAGCCCGCGAATATTGGAAAGGTGACTATAATAAAAAACGTTTTTACCACGTAAGTACCGATGAGGTTTATGGCGCTTTAGGAGAAACAGGTATGTTTACCGAGACCACCGCTTACGATCCGCATAGCCCCTATTCTGCTTCGAAAGCGAGTTCAGATCACTTTGTAAGGGCCTACCATGATACTTATGGTATGGATTGTGTAATTTCTAATTGCTCTAATAATTATGGCTCTCATCATTTTCCAGAGAAACTGATTCCATTAGCGATTAATAATATTAAAAATAACAAACCGGTACCTGTATACGGTAAAGGAGAGAATGTACGTGATTGGTTATGGGTAGAAGACCATGCCAGGGCAATTGATGTGATTTTCCACAATTCGAAAACCGGTGACACTTATAATATTGGTGGGCATAACGAATGGAAAAATATCGATCTGATTAATCTGCTTTGTACAATTATGGATCAAAAATTGGGTCGGGAAGCTGGTGAATCAGCTAAACTGATTACTTATGTAACCGATCGGGCCGGGCATGATCTGCGCTATGCCATTGATTCTAGTAAACTCCAAAAACAATTGGATTGGGTACCGAGTTTACAGTTTGAAGAGGGTTTGGCCAAAACAGTAGACTGGTATCTTCAAAACGAAGACTGGTTAAATAATGTAACTTCAGGTAATTATCAATCTTATTACGAACAGCAGTACAGTCATAAATAATGGAAATTGAACAAACAGGATTAAAAGATTGTCTGATTATTAAGCCGAGGATATTTGAAGATCCAAGAGGCTATTTTTTTGAAAGTTTTAATCAAAATACCTTTGAAGAAAAAACGGGTTTGTCGGGCAGGTTTGTCCAAGACAACGAATCTTATTCTTCATACGGTGTAATTAGGGGCTTGCATGCCCAAGCCGGAGAATTTGCACAGGCTAAGCTAGTTCGTGTAACCAAAGGAGAAGTACTCGATGTTGCGGTAGATGTACGCCCGAGCTCGCCAACTTATGGTAAACATTTTGCCATACGTTTAAGCGCAGCGAATAAATTACAGTTATATATCCCAAGAGGATTTATTCACGGCTTTTCAGTATTAAGCGAAACGGCAGAATTTTTATATAAATGCGATAATTTTTTTAATAAAGCTTCAGAAACAGGGGTAATTTATAACGACGTTGATCTGAATATCGATTGGCTAATCCCTGAACAGGATCAGGCCGTGTCTGATAAAGATTTACTTCTAAAACCATTCTCAGCTTTACAGTATATATGAACAAAATATTAGTAATTGGTGCTGGCGGGCAATTAGGTCAATGTTTAAAAACGGTAGCCGAACGCAGGGGGATAGCTGAAGTTATTTTTCCTGCCGAACAATATGCCAACATTCTGGATGAGGGTGGCTTAAATAAACTATTAGCAAGGGAACAACCTGCCTTTGTAATCAATTGTGCGGCCTATACCGCTGTTGATAAGGCTGAAGATGAAGCTGATCTGGCCAAGGCCATTAATGAGACTGGTGCCGCTTATCTGGCTTCGGCCTGTTTAGCAAAAGGAGCGACTTTAATTCATGTTTCAACCGATTTCGTTTTTGAAGGGAATGAAGTGAAATTGCTTAAGGAAGATGATGAGGCTAGGCCCATCAATGTTTATGGCCTAACGAAACTGGATGGTGAAAATGCAGTAGCGTTTAGATTACCAGCTCACTTTATTATCCGTACGAGCTGGTTGTATTCAGAATATGCCAATAACTTTGTAAAAACCATGTTGAAATTGGGAACTGAACGTGATGAACTGAATATCATAGCCGATCAGGTAGGTACACCAACTTACGCAATCGATCTGGCTAATGCTATTTATGATATTATTGAATCCGGTCAAACTAGCTATGGCCTTTACCATTATAGCAATGAAGGAGTAACGTCCTGGTTCGACTTTGCGAAAGCCATATTTGATATCAGTAAAACAGAAATTAAGGTAAATCCGATACCTGGATCTGCTTACCCGACAAATGCAACTCGTCCCGCATTTTCAGTAATGGATAAATCTAAAATAAAAAGTACATTTAATATTGAAATTCCTTACTGGAGAGATAGCTTGGTGGAGTGTATAAAACAAATTAAAATACAATAAATAGGCATCATTATTCATTTAGGTCTGTAATGACCAATGAAGCAATGGCTAATGAACTAATGACTAAAATATGAAAGGTATAATCTTAGCTGGTGGCAGCGGAACCCGTTTGCATCCCTTAACACTCGCTTGTAGTAAACAGATGATGCCGGTTTACGATAAGCCAATGATTTATTACCCGCTCTCTACCTTGATGTTGGCTGGAATAAAAGAAATTCTGATTATCTCTACTCCGCATGATCTTCCTAATTTCCAGAAGCTATTGGGTGATGGCACTTCATTGGGCTGTAAATTCAGTTATGCGGTGCAAGCAGAGCCCAATGGATTAGCACAGGCTTTTGTGATCGGAGAAGAGTTTATCGGTAAAGATAAAGTGGCGCTGGTGCTGGGCGATAATATTTTTCATAGTGACGGATTGGCTAAATTGTTACAAGCCAGTTCCGATCCTGATGGAGGGGTGGTATTTGCTTACCAGGTGGCAGATCCGGAACGTTACGGTGTGGTTGAATTTGATGGAAGCAACAAAGCTATTTCCATTGAAGAAAAACCTGTTCAACCAAAGTCAAGTTATGCGGTACCTGGATTATATTTTTACGATAATGAGGTAGTTGAAATTGCCAAGAATATTAAACCTTCTCCCCGTGGTGAATATGAGATTACTGATGTTAATCGTGTTTATTTGGAACGTGGTAAATTAAAAGTGGGTGTATTGAGCCGAGGCACTGCATGGTTAGATACCGGAACATTTACCTCGTTAATGCAAGCTGGACAATTTGTACAGATTATCGAAGAAAGACAAGGTTTAAAGATTGGGTGTATCGAAGAGATTGCTTACCGCATGGGGTTTATCGATGCAGAACAGCTTAGGGCTATTGCTACTCCACTAGTTAAAAGTGGTTATGGCAGTTATCTGCTTAAGCAAATTAAGTAAGTCTATTTATGTCATATTTTCATTGGTTTTTAATAGATACAACTACATTTGTTGGAGATTTCTAGTTTTTCGCCAAAAGAGCGGAGTTGTGCGTGGGTGTTTCGTTTGTCGTTTTTGCCCTAATCAAAGAATCTTTATATTGCGAAAATCAAAGATAAGATAGGATTGATACAGGCTTCACTTTAACGTTAGGTTTTCTCTATACTATGTAGCCCTTTGATAACTTCTCTTTTTCTGTACCTTGAATCGCCTATCACTTACTTAAAGGCAAAAGTTACGGTGATATCTGATTCTCATTTAATGAAAAAGGATGGAATATCTAAAAACGGGGCAACTATAAAACTTTAAATAGTATTGAGCTTATGCTTCAATCCATTTATCAGCACCTTTTAACGAAAGATAAAATACTGGAAAAACAATAGGCTACACTGTTATTACCGAAAGGTAATCTATGTTAATACTTATGAACAAATTATCCTTGGAGAAGTAAAATTTATTTTGAATTTGGAGTATATTTCAATTGCTGGCATTGATCCTAATAATTATGATTTTGTTAAGGAAAAGCTATTAATGCATCGAATTATCTACTGTTTAGATTATTTAGTTTAAGCAGATTAATTTTTTATTAAAAATTTCAAAAAGATCTACTTATTGTCTTATTTCGTCTACTTTTACAATCCTAATTACTACCTTTATTTTTAATCCGGATGCCTAGATGCATATTGCGTAATAAATTTGTTTTTTATCAGTTAAGTATGTACGAATATTGTTGTCTCTGTTAAGGTATATAAATATGCTGACCTTTACCATGAGGGCATTTAGGAGTTAAATGATGTTTTTAGTACTATAGCCCAATCACCCGTTAAGTTATATGTTAAGTTTTTTTAGTAAAAAGAATAAAGTTACCGATATCTCCTGGCTTGGGGTGGATATGCATTCGCATATTTTACCTGGTATTGACGACGGTTCTCCAGATGTGGCAACTTCTGTTCGATTTGTGAAATCACTGACTGAACTGGGTTTTGAGCAATTGATCGCTACGCCACATATCTTAAAAGAACTTTATCCCAATACACCAGAAAGTATAGCCAAGGCCAAGCAGAATTTACAAACAGCACTTAATCAAGCCAATATAATAACCAAATTGGGTGCTGGGGCAGAATATATGGTCGATCAGGATTTTACCTTAGATGGACATTTGTGTACGTTAGATCAAAAACATTTATTGATCGAAATGTCATACTTATCAGAAAGTCCTCGCATTAGTCAAACGATCTTTGATATTGAAATTAAAGGATATCGGCCAGTATTGGCCCATCCAGAACGTTATACTTTTTATTTTAAAGATAAAAGCCGATTAAAACGATTTAAAGAAAAAGGGTGTTTACTGCAGCTTAATTTACTTTCGGTATTAGGCTACTATGGTAAAGATGTTAAACATCTGGCAGAATTGCTTTTGAAGGAAAAAATGTATGATTTTGCAGGTACTGACTTACATCATGATAAACATTTAAATACATTAACAGAAGCAGTCCAGTCTGGAAGACTTTACGATTTGATTGGTTTTTATGATTTTAAAAATCAAGAAATTTTTGGATCGGTTTTAGCCTCATGAATAATTACTTCTAATCAGGATTAAAATTCTGGCATTATTTTTATGATTAACGCTCACAATTAAACTATATCAAGATTATCTGAAATTATGCCTTTTAGATATTACAATTAAATGATTAAGTTTGCAAACTGTTCATAATCTACAATATTATTAGGACAGATTTATACCTATGAATAAAAGAAATAATGTGAATAAGGGATCGAAGTTGGCAGTTCTGTTTTTTGCGATTACCCTTTCCTTTTCCTGTGTTAGCAATAAAAAAATTGCTTATTTTCAGGACATTCAGTCTGTTAAACAAGCTAGCTTAGATAGTGCAATCGCTTTCACAGAGCCAATAATACAACCTGACGATATCTTAAGTATTAATATTTTCACACTTAATCCTCAGAGCGGAGCAATTATTAATCAAGCCGCAGCAACACCTACCTTAGGAGGCAATACCAATAACAGTGTATCGACACAAAATACAGGCTTTTTAGTCGACAAAAATGGCGAAATCGAATTATCCCTTATCGGGAAATTAAAGGTTGTCGGTTTAACTACTTACCAAGCAAGAGAGCTCATTCGCGAAAAAGCATCTGATGTTTACAAACAACCAAATGTACAACTCCGCTTTGCTAACTTTAAAGTGAGTGTATTGGGTGAGGTAAACGCGCCTTCCGCATATACCTTACCTAATGAAAAGGTTACGATTTTGGATGCTTTAAGTTTAGCTGGCGACTTAACCATTTACGGGAGAAGAGAAAATGTATTAATTGTTCGCGATAACAATGGTAAAAAAGAGTTTGCTCGTTTGGATCTTAATTCCAGTAGTGTTTTTAGCAGTCCGTTCTATTATTTAAAACAGAATGACGTTATCTATGTAGAACCCAATAAAAGAAAAGTTGCAGCAACAAATTCAGCCCAGATTCAAACCATTGGTTTAATCGCTTCGGTAATTTCTGTAATTGTTCTAGCCATTTCTAGTTTTAAATAATAGCAATCTTTAATGAATAACCCTCCAGAAATGAATACAGTGCAAAGCCGGGATGAGCTTGAGCTTAATTTAAAAGATATTTTTAGTAAACTTTTAGACAAATGGGTTTGGTGTCTAGTTAGTATTTTCGTTTGCCTGCTATTTGCTTTTATATATGGGAAATATACAGCACCAAGCTATCAGATCAAAGCTAAACTAATTGTAAATGACGATCAGAAGGGCGGTGGAATTGCAAAGCAGAATACGGCACTGATGGACCTAGGTGGATTAATGGGCTCTAAAAACTCTGTTGACAATGAAATCGAGATCTTAAAAACAAGATTTCTGATGGAACAGGTAGTCCGGGAAATGCAATTAAACATTGTATACTCAAAAAAAACAGATTTTGTTAGCCGGGAATTATACGAGGCACCATTTAAAATTAATATAATTAAAGGGGTAGATACGATTAGCACCACTAAATTAGATGTAGTTAAGGTATCAGCAAATAAATTTTTAATAAGCGCCCAGGATTTTAAAAAGGAGATTGGATGGAATGAACCTTTTAAAGTTAATGGAATAGGAATATTACAAATTGAGCCTAACCAAAACTATAAAATAGACAATAGTGAATATTATGTTACCATTAGTTCTATAGATTCCAGAGTAGCTTCCTTAATGGGATTACTGGCTGTTGCTGCAAGTAATAAGCAGGTAAGTATCATCGATTTAAGACTTTCATATCCGCTACCTAATAAAGGGGAAGATATTTTAAATACTTTGATAAAAAAATATACACAGTCCAATTTGAACGATAAAAATGCTGTAGCTGACAGCACTTACCGTTTCATTAAAGAAAGATTAAATGTGATTGCTTCTGAACTGGGTGATGTTGAAAATGAAGTAGAATCCTTTAAACAACGGAATCGGTTGTCTGATATGAGTGAGCAGGGTAAGTTATTGGTTCAAAACTCTGGGGGCTTTGCTGCAGAATTAGCCAAGGCCGAAACTCAGGTTACTGTGATCAATGAACTTGAAAAATATTTGAAAAATAACGTAGACAATAAAAAAGTATTTCCTTCGGCACTAATCCCTCAGGATATGGTTTTTTCCAATATTATGGAGCATTATAATTCTTTGCTCATTGAACGGGAAAAACAGTTGCTAGGTTTAACAGAGCAAAGTCCATTTATTCAAAATATAGACAAGCAGATTGCAGAGCTGCGTGGCAATATGCTTTCCAATATCCAAAGTACTAAAAAAACTGCTTTATTTACAAGAGATAAACTTCGAAAGCAATTAAACACTGCAGAGGATCAAATTTCTGGTGTTCCACAAATTGAAAAGAATTATTTAAAACTAGCCAGAAATCAGCAAATTAAACAGGAATTGTATATATTTTTGATGCAAAAAGCTGAAGAAACTAATATTTCTAAAACTTCTAATATCTCAATTGCGAAGACCATCGATCCCCCGAAATCTGATGTTAACCCAATAAGCCCAAAGAAAAGTCTTTTTTACCTGATCGGACTACTCGCGGGGTTAGTTATTCCCATAGCATTTATTTTCGGCCAAGAGTTGTTAAACACCAGTATTAAAACAAAGGAGGAGATTGCGGCCCTTACTAATGTTCCTGTAATTGGTGAAATCAGTCATAATTTGAGTGAAGATAATTTAATTGTTGCGAATCAGAGCCGTTCTGCCATTTCAGAGCAGTTCAGGGCGTTAAGAACCAATCTTTCATTTTACTTAAAGACAGAAAATGAAAAAGTTATTCTTTTAACTTCAAGCATGAGCGGGGAAGGTAAGTCATTCACCGCAATTAATTTGGGTAATATTTTAGCATTAGCTGGTAAAAAAGTGCTGTTAATGGAATTGGATCTACGTAAACCAGGTCTCTCCGCTAAACTGGCTGTTCGCAATGATATGGGCTTTAGTAATTTTACTATAAATTCTGAAATCAAGATGACCGATATAGTTAAGCCTTTATCGATTAATAAAAATTTATATATTGTTTCATCGGGGCCGCTACCACCTAATCCGGCTGAGACTTTAATGAATGAGCATGTACCAAAGCTTATTGAGGAATTAAAGAAGGAATTTGATTATATCATTATGGATGCTCCGCCAGTAGGTATAATAGCTGACGCGCAATTACTTTCAAGGTATGCTGATGTAACGCTATACCTTGTTAGACAAAAAATTACGCAAAAGGATCAGTTGAAAATCGTTGAAGACCTATATCAGACAAAGAAAATGAAGAACCTTGGAATAGTGGTAAATGATATTGTCAGTAAATATTATGGCTATGGTTATGGCTATGGTAATTATGGACAAAGTGCGGACTTAAAATGGTATCAAAAGATATTTAAGTAGAAAATTGATTTTGTTGTTGTAAGACTAGAAGATCAAATAAATGTTTTAGTGTACTTAAATGCACATATGCTTTAGATTTTAATAAAAATTTATAAATGAGTAAACATAAGATTGCTATTATTGGTTTAGGTTACGTAGGCTTACCTCTTGCTATAGAGTTTGCTAAAAAATATGAAGTTATTGGGTTTGATATCAACCAGGAACGAGTTGAAGAACTGAATAATGGCGAAGACCGCACACAAGAGGCCGATTTAGAAACGCTTAGAAGTGTACGCGTTAAGAATGGTATAGGATTGTCATTTGCCTCAGCTGTTAGTGCCATAGAAAGCAGTAACATATATATAGTAACAGTTCCCACCCCTATTGATCAATTTAAAGCTCCAGATTTAACGCCTCTGCTAAAAGCATCAGAAATGCTTGGCAAAATATTAAAGAGGGGTGATATCGTGATTTATGAATCAACTGTATATCCTGGTTGTACAGAAGAGGAATGTGTGCCAGTACTGGAAAAATTTAGCCAGCTAAAATTTAACGAGGACTTTTATTGCGGCTATTCTCCAGAAAGAATCAATCCAGGAGATAAAGTAAACACATTAACTAAAATAAAAAAGGTAACTTCTGGTTCTACACCTCAAATTGCTGAAGTTGTTGACAACTTATACAGTAGCATTATAACTGCCGGCACACATAAAGCTCCAAGTTTAAAGGTTGCTGAAGCCAGTAAAGCTATTGAAAATGCACAGAGAGATGTAAATATTTCTTTTGTTAATGAACTGGCTTTAATTTTTGATCGAATAGGTATAGATACCACAGATGTAATTGAGGCCGCTGGAACAAAGTGGAACTTCCTCAAATATAAACCTGGTTTAGTAGGCGGGCATTGTATTGGTGTAGATCCTTATTATCTGGCGCATAAAGCAGAGTCTTTAGGTTACCATCCACAGGTAATATTATCTGGCAGAAGAGTTAATGATAACATGGGCATGTTCGTCGCAAACAAGGTTATTAAATTAATGATAGGTAAGGGACATCTTATTAAAGGATCCAAAGCTTTAATACTAGGTTTTACATTCAAAGAAAATTGCCCTGACACGAGGAATACGCGGGTAATTGATATTTATCAAGAATTATTACAATTTGGATTGGATGTGGATATTTATGATCCATGGGCTGATCCGCAAGATGTGCAACATGAATATAACGTGCCAATTATTGATCGTTTAAATGGAACTGATTATAAAGCCATCATTGTGGCAGTATCGCACAATGAGTTTTTATCTATCGATTTTCAGACTTATAAAGATAAGGGGGCAGTAATTTTTGATACTAAATCATTTATTGATAGGAATATTGTTGATGGTAGATTATAATTATTTTCATGTCAATTAAAAAATATGATATCATCGTTGTTGGTGCAGGGCTTGTTGGTTTATCTACTGCCTATCAATTAAAAATTGCTCAACCTGAGTTAAATGTTTTAATTTTAGATAAGGAAGATGGTGTTGCAAAGCATCAATCTGGCCATAATAGTGGTGTTATACATAGTGGTATTTATTATAAACCAGGAAGTCTGAAAGCTCAGAATTGTATTTCGGGTTATCAATCTATAATTGAGTTTGCTCAACAACATGAGATTCCTTATGATATTTGTGGGAAAATTATTGTCGCTACAGATCAAAAAGAGCTACCTGGTTTAAACAACATTTATCAGAGGGGGATTGAAAATGGCTTAAAAGGTTTGAAAAGACTTTCAGCTGCTGAGAGTAGAGAGATTGAACCACACTGTGCTGCATTAGAGTCAATTTTCGTTCCACAAACAGGTATCATTGACTATCCGAAAATGGCAGAAAAGATTTTAGAACTTTTTATGGCACTTGGTGGGGAAATATCTTTTAACCAGGAAGTTAATAAGATTCAACAAGATAGTAAGTGCATAATTGTTAAGACTAATCTTGAAGTATACAGTACTGTTAAACTAGTAAGTTGTGGTGGACTATTTTCTGATCGCATAGCCTCTTTAACGGAGGATGACAATAATCTTAGAATTATACCTTTTCGGGGCGAATACTACAAATTGAAAACTGAGCGCGAAAGCTTAGTTAAACATTTAATCTATCCAGTTCCCGATCCGGAATTTCCATTTTTAGGTGTTCATTTTACCAGAATGATTGGCGGTGGAATTGAAGCTGGACCAAATGCTGTTCTGGCTTTTAAAAGAGAAGGATATAAATTCAGTGATTTCAGTTTGAAAGATATGGGTGATACATTAGCCTGGCCCGGGTTCTGGAAAATTGTTGCGAAATATGGGCAAACTGGGATGGGCGAAATTTATAGGTCTTTATCAAAGGCAGCATTTACCCGTTCCTTACAAAAGCTAATACCAGAGATCAATCAGAGTGACTTGGTTGAAGGTGGAGCAGGTGTTAGAGCGCAGGCTTGTGATAAAAAAGGAAATTTAATAGATGATTTTAATATTCTTCAAAATGCAAATATCATTCATGTTAGGAATGCACCTTCTCCCGCCGCAACTTCATCATTGTCGATTGGGAAATTAATCAGTGATAAAATTCTAAATTAAAGTTATGAAAGATGCCATCCAAATGGTAGACCTTAAAGGTCAATATTTAAAAATCAAATCAGAAATTGATCAGGCATTGCTGGAGGCAGTAGAAGGAGCAGCATATATAAACGGGCCACAGGTAAAGCAATTCAGCAATAGCCTAAAAGAATATAACAATGTTAACAGTGCGGTAACATGTGCAAATGGGACTGATGCACTTCAAATAGCTATGATGGCCTTGGGCTTTAAACCCGGTGATGAAATTATCGTTCCTGCCTTTACCTATATTGCAACTGTCGAGGTGATTGCCTTATTAGGGCTTATCCCTAAATTTATTGATGTTACAGAAGATACTTTCGAGTTAGACCATACGAAACTTGAAGAACTGATATCAGATAAAACTGTAGGGATTATTCCTGTTCACCTATTTGGTCAATGCTCCAATATGGAAGCGATTTTAGCTATCGCCAGGAAGTATAGTATTGCTGTTATCGAGGATACAGCTCAGGCCATGGGATCTCAATACATTTTTAAGGATGGCTCAAAAGCCTTTGGAGGAACCATTGGTAATATTGGCACTACCTCTTTTTTTCCATCAAAAAATTTGGGCTGTTTTGGCGACGGTGGCGCTTTGCTGACCCAAAATGAAGCCTTGGGTGAAAAAATTCATATCATTGCCAATCATGGTCAGCGAAAAAAATACTATCATGAAGTTGTTGGTATTAATTCGAGATTAGACACTGTGCAGGCTGCTATACTTAATGTGAAGATTAAATATTTAGATGACTACAGCCTTGCCAGACAAGGGGTAGCCAAAAAATATGATGAAATGATTTCAGGTCTGAATGGCCTTGTTATTCCGGCCAGAGCAAGTTATTCTACGCATGTATTTAATCAATATACCTGTAAAGTTAAGGATGGAAGAAGGGATGAATTCAAGCAATATCTTCAGGATAATGGCATCCCCACAATGGTTTATTATCCTGTTCCGGTACATTTACAAGAAGCTTATTTGGTTTATGGCTATAATGAAGGAGATTTCCCAGTTGCGGAAAGATTATGCAGGGAAGTGATTTCTCTTCCTATCCATACCGAAATGAAAACTGAAGTTCAAGACTACATTATTGAAAATATAATTAACTTTTTTAAATAGATGGATAGTAAATTTTTCGCACATGAAACAGCTGTGATAGATGAGGGGGCAAATATTTCAGAAGGAGTTAAAATTTGGCATTTTTCGCATGTGATGTCAAACTGTATAATTGGTGAAAATTGTAATATAGGTCAAAATGTGGTGATTTCTCCAGGGGTTGAGTTAGGTAAAAACGTCAAGATTCAAAATAATGTTTCAATTTATGAGGGCGTTACTTGTGATGATGATGTTTTTTTAGGGCCATCAATGGTTTTTACAAATGTGATTAACCCCAGAAGTGCAGTAAATAGAAGAGGGCAATACTCAAAAACTCATGTTGGAAAAGGTGCCTCAATTGGTGCGAATGCAACTATTGTTTGTGGCCACGATATTGGCGCGTTTGCTTTTATAGGGGCTGGTGCTGTTGTTACCAAAACGATAGTTCCATATGCATTAGTTGTAGGTAATCCTGCTAAACAAATAGGTTGGGTAAGCGAGTACGGACATCGATTAAATTTCGATAATAGTGGCATCGCAATATGTGAAGAGAGTGGACAAGAATATAAGTTAGAAAATAATTTAGTAATCAGAGTTAAATAGAATGAAAACTGACAAAAAAATAAAATTTGCAGTAATAGGCTGTGGGCATATTGGGAAACGTCATGCAAGTATGATTCAAGGCAATGAAAATTGTGAACTAGTTGCATTATGTGATACCAAATCATCACAAGAGCTTGGCATTGAAGCATATAAAGAAGCTAAATTTTTCTCTTCGATTGATGAATTAATAAAATCTAATTTAGAGATTGATGTAATCTCTATTGCTACGCCAAACGGATTTCACGAAGAACAGGCAATTAAAGCATTAGATCGTAATTGCCACATCGTAGTTGAAAAACCAATGGCTTTAACTAAAGCTGGTTGTGAACGCGTTATATTTAAGGCATTACATAAACATAAGCAAGTTTTTTGCGTAATGCAAAATCGCTACTCGCCTCCATCAGAATGGTTAAAAGGCATTTTAGAAGCGGGCATACTGGGCAAAATATTTATGGTTCAGATCAACTGTTATTGGAATAGAGATGATCGATATTATAAACCAGATCCTAAAACGGGCAAACCAGGCTCATGGCATGGAACGAAAGAATTAGATGGAGGTACCTTGTTTACACAATTTTCTCATTTTATTGACTTAATGTATTGGTACTTTGGCGATATACATAATATTCAAGGAAAACTCAATGATTTTAGTCACCATACAAGTACAGATTTTGAGGACTCGGGCTTTGTTAGTTTCGACTTTGTAGATGGTGGAATGGGTTCTTTAAACTATTCAACAGCAGTGTGGAATAAGAATTTGGAAAGCTCAATCACTGTTATCGCTGAAAACGGTTCGCTTAAAGTAGGCGGGCAATATATGAATGAAGTAGAGTATTGCCATATTAAGGATTATGAAATGCCTGTATTAAAAGAAAGTAATCCACCAAATGATTACGGCCCTTATAAAGGTTCGGCGGCAAATCACCACTATATTTATGAAAATATTGTAGATGTGATTAATGGAAATGGGAATATAACTACAAATGCCTTAGAAGGATTAAAGGTTGTAGATATTATCGAAAGAATATATAAGGCTGGAAACTAAGCTAAATCAAATGCGATTACGACTTGGAGAATATGACAAAAATATTCTTAAATTATTTTCTGGCACAGCAATGGCACAGGCCATATCTTTTCTGATTATTCCAGTCATCGCAAAACAATTTGGACCGGCAGAATATGGTATTTATGCTGGCTTTTTGGCATCCATTAGCATTTTGAGCATTTTATCAACAGGTAAGTACGAACTTGCAATAATGCTTCCGGATACAGAGAATGAAGTTATCGACCTGATGCATCTCTGTAATTGGATTAATCTTGCTGTTTGCGGTATCATAGCAATCTTTATGATCGCCTTGCCACTTGATTTTTTGAATTCAATATTTGGGATTAAAGATAAGCACAGATGGATATTTCTGATTATCCCAATCGCAACATATTTATTAAGCTCATTTCAGATATTAAACTATTGGCTTGTTAGGGAAAAGAAGTTTACAGTACTTTCTCTCAATAAGATTTTGAGGAGCGTGTTATTTGGGGCATTTGCCGTATCGATAGGTTTCTTCTTTCCAACAGCAATTTTCTTAGCCTCGGCGTTAACTTTGAGCCATTTGTTTTCAAATCTTTTTTTAAGATACAAGATAAAGACTATCGAGATGAAATCATCATTGTCGATAAGCACAGAACAGAGGGCGCAGTATCAGAATGTTGGAAAAAAATATGCTAAGTTCCCAATGTATATATTACCTGCTGAATTGATGAATGTACTTTGTGCACAAATGCCAGTTTTTGTTTTTCTATGGTTGTTTAATCCAAAAGATTCAGGATATTTTTCATTTATTCTTACACTCTTGAATATTCCAATCTCATTATTGGCAGGAGCTATTCTTGATGTGTTTAAAGAAAGAGCTGCTAAAGATTATAGAGAGACTGGTAGTTGCCAGGAGGCGTATCTGAGTACTTTGAAAAAGATGTTAGCGATTTCAGTATTTCCTTTTATTTTATTATACTTATTTGGAGATCATTTCATAGTTTTGCTATTTGGAAATCAATGGGCTCCAGCGGGGAAATTCCTAGACATCCTACTTTTCATGTTTTTCTTCAAATTCATATCAAGCCCGCTAAGCTTTATATTTTATATTGTACACAAACAGAAAGAAGACTTTATTTGGCATATTTATATCTTATTTAGCACTGCTTTAGTTTTATATACTGGAGCAGTTATTTATAAAGATATATTACTTACAGTGAAACTTTATGCGATCAATTTTTCGATAATATATATCATCTATTTAGTGCGGTCATTTCAACTTTCCAAAAAAAGAGCTTTGGTATCAGATATATGAAAAGGATAATAAAGAATATATATTGGGGTATAATCAAAACCCTCCCATTTACAAGGTGTATCTATGAAACAAGAAATACACAGACCCCTATTAATTTTAGGTATTTCTTTTTTCAAAAAATATTAGGATTCAACCGATCTGCCTATTGGCAGGTTCACTTTACAAGTATTGTTACTTATCCTAAAAATATTGAAGCAGGAATTGAAACATCACCTGGGATGATGCCTGGATGTTATATTCAGGGCATGGGAAAGATAATTATAGGAGACTATTCTCAAATTGCTGCGAATGTTGGGATTATTAGCAGTAATCATGATATTTATGATACAACTAAGCATTTGGAAGGTACTGTAAAGATTGGAAAATATTGTTGGGTGGGTATGAATTCAGTCATTTTACCTAATGTAGAACTGGGAGATTTTACCATTGTTGGTGCGGGATCAGTAGTGACAAAGTCTTTTGCTGATGGTTATTGTGTTATTGGTGGCAATCCAGCAAAAATCATTAAGTTTTTAGATAAAGAAAAGTGCATTGGTTACGAGAGTCTTTATAAATATAATGGATATATTCCTAATAATAAGTTTGAAAAGTTTAAACAACAGAAATTAAAAATTAATGATTAATAGAGGTTAATTTAACTTTTTGTTAGTTTAATTTGAAAAATATGAAAATTTGTACAATCATTGGCGCTAGGCCACAATTTATAAAAGCTGCGGTAATATCAAGGGTAATAAGAGACATAGAAGGTGTAGAAGAGATTATGATCCATACCGGGCAACATTTTGATGCTAATATGTCTGATGTGTTTTTTGAAGAACTAGATATTCGTAAGCCTGATTTTCAATTGAAAATTGGTGGTGGCAGCCATGGACAGAATACGGGTAGAATGTTAGAGGCAATTGAAGAAGTGCTTTTAGCCGAAAAACCAGATTGGGTATTGGTTTATGGAGATACTGATTCGACTTTAGCTGGTGCGCTGGCGGCCGTAAAAATACATATTCCTGTTGCCCATGTTGAGGCTGGCCTAAGGTCGTTTAACCGTAAGATGCCCGAAGAGATTAATAGAATTCTGACGGATCATGCGTCTGATCTTTTATTTGCTCCAACAATCACAGCTATTCATAATCTCAAAAATGAAGGGGTTACTGATAATAAAGTTTATCAGGTTGGAGATGTAATGTACGATGCAACCCTATTTTACAAGGAAAGAGCGAAACGACCTCAAGTTGATAATATTGAATCAGAGTTTGTACTATGTACCATTCATAGAGCAGATAATACAAACGATTTATCAAGACTTGGAAATATAATCGATGCTTTAAATATAATTGCTGCAAATCATCAAATTATACTTCCAATTCATCCGCGGACTGCAGGTGTGATTAAAAAAATAGATGGTATAAAATTACATCAAAACATTAAAATAATTGAACCTGTTGGATTTTTAGAGATGAACTGGTTGTTGCAAAATTGTTCGCTGGTAATGACGGATAGTGGCGGCGTACAAAAAGAAGCATTTTTCCATTTAAAGCCATGTTTAACGCTTCGCGATGAAACGGAGTGGGTTGAACTCATTGAAGCTGGCGTAAATATGTTAGCCTCTCCAGTAGATGCTGATATTGTAAGTGCTTTTAAAGCAATGCATGGAAAAACAATAGATTCTGGTTTAAGTCTTTACGGTGATGGTAGAACAGGTCAACGCATTCTTGAGGTAATTTCATCTAGATAGAAAAGAAATATTAGATTCAGTGCAATGGATAATAACAAGATATACATACCGAACTTATCGTTAGGGAATACTAAATCGGTGGTAAATATGATTAATCGTTTGGGTGGTGAAGTAATTATTGCTAATTCACCTGAGGATTTACTTCAGGCAAAAAAAGTAATATTGCCAGGTGTGGGGTCTTTTGATGTGGGCATGAAGGAGTTGAACGAACACGGTTGGGTTGAGGCTTTAAATATTGTAGCACTCGAAAAAAAAATACCGGTTTTGGGAATTTGCCTGGGTATGCAGTTCTTTTTTGATGAAAGTGAAGAAGGAGTACTGCCAGGACTCGGATGGATTCCTGGAAAGCTAATAAAGTTTGTATCACAACCCGAAAACCCAATCAAGGTTCCTCATATGGGTTGGAATGCTATAAAGGTGTATAAATCTAATGGGTTATTTCCTATTCAGGATGAAGAACTACGTTATTATTTTGTTCATTCGTATCATGCTGTCTGTGAAGATGCTAATCATGTTGTAGCAACAGCCTATCATGGTTCTGATGTTACTGCTTCGGTACAAAAAGACAATATTTATGGTTTTCAATTTCATCCGGAGAAGAGTCATCGATTTGGAATGGAATTATTGAAAAATTTTTTATCAATATAAATGCTTAAACATAGAGTTATACCTGCCCTGTTACTAAATCAACATGGTGGTCTTGTAAAAACAACCAAATTCGCTGCTCCGAAATACATTGGTGATCCATTGAATGCAATGCGTATTTTCAATACAAAAGAAGTAGATGAGTTGATGGTGCTCGATATTGATGCAAGCAAACTAAAACGCGAGCCAAATTACGGTCTTATAGAGCAATTTGCAGGTGAATGTTTTATGCCATTGTGTTATGGTGGTGGGATTAAAACAATTGACCAAGCCTATAAAATTTTCAAATTAGGAGTTGAAAAAATCTGCCTGCAGACAGCAGTTTTAGAAGACCTCGATTTGGTAAGGGATTTGGTCGCAAGATTTGGCAGCTCTGCTATTGTTGTTTCAGTAGATGTTAAAAAAGACTGGCTTCAAAGACCTAAGCTTTTTAAGTCAAGTGAAGGAAAAAATGCTAATGAAAATTGGATAAGTTATATAAAACAGGCAGTTGATGCAGGTGCAGGGGAAATTTTGTTAAATGCTGTAGATAAAGACGGTACCTTACAAGGATCTGATTTAACATTAATAAAACAGGCCAGTGGAGAAATATCTGCTCCCCTTATCGCATTAGGAGGAATTGGCAGTTTAAAGGATATTAAAGATGCTGTAGATGCCGGTGCTAGTGCAGTTGCTGCGGGTGCTTTTTTTGTTTTTCATGGTCCTCATCGTGCTGTTTTGATTACCTATCCGCAATACCAAGAATTATTAACCTTATTTAATACCAAGTAAATTATGACAAGACCATACGAAATATGTACGAAGTGTGTAATGGATACATCAGATCCGGATATTGTATTTGATGAACAAGGAGTATGTAATCATTGCCATACCCACGATTTGCAGATAAAGCGAAAAGTTTTTTCTGGTGAAGAAGGTGAAAAAAAACTTAAGGAAATTGTAGATAGAATAAAAGATAAAAATAAGAATAATGATTACGACTGCGTAATAGGTGTTAGTGGTGGTGTAGATAGTACTTACGTTGCCTATAAGGTAAAACAGCTTGGCTTAAGGCCTTTAGCTGTACACCTCGATAATGGCTGGGATTCGGAATTAGCAATTAAAAATGTAGAAAATATATGCCGTAAATTAGAAATTGATTTACATACTATTGTTTTAGATTGGAATGAATTTAGAGATCTGCAATTGGCTTTCTTAAAAGCCTCAACTCCCGATTCCGAAATTCCAAGTGATCACGCTATTGTGGTTTCGATGCTTAGAACAGCGAAAATGATAAATGTGGATAATATTTTAACAGGATATAATGTTAAAACAGAAACGCATCTACCTGCAGAATGGTCTCAGGGGCATTTCGACTGGGGATATATAAAAAATATCCATAAGAAATTTGGGAAAGTGAAGTTGAAAACATTCCCACACTTAAATCTGGCTAATTTTCTGTTTCCACCTTATAGTAAAAAATTTATTAACATTCTGGATTATATAGATTTTTCTAAGAAAGATGCGATGCCTATTTTAGAAAAAGAGATTGGATGGCGTTATTATGGAGGTAAGCACTACGAATCTATTTATACCCGTTGGTTTCAGGGATATTGGTTACCTACAAAATTTGGTTATGATAAAAGACGATCCCATCTTTCAAGTCTTATTTGTGCCGGAGAAATTTCAAGAGATTCAGCATTAGAAGAGCTTAAAAAATCTACCTATCCTGAAGACCTGCAAAAGGAAGATACTGCTTATGTTTTGAAAAAATTCGATCTTACTCAGGAGCAGTTAGACAGCATTTTAAATGCACCAAGAAAATCATATTGGGATTACGCTCCTTATGGTAGAGTATACAGAACTTTACTTTACAGAGTGCTCAGAAAGTTGTACAGGGCAGTAAAACATAGGGGATAGTTGATATGAAAAAAGTGATAATGCTTGCTACTTATTTCCCTCCTGCTGGTGGAATAAGTACTTTTCGTATAACTAAATTTGTAAAATACATTCCGAATTTTAATTGGAAACCTGTAGTGGTAACTGTAAAAGAAGAATGTTATAAAGAAAGCAATTTCTTAATTGATACGAGCTTATTAAAAGATGTTCCTAACGACTTAATAATATACAGAACAGGGATTTCTACTGAACCTATTTTTTTAAAAGGCTTGCGGAAAGGATTACCAACCAGATGGTTAAAACCATTGTTTACAACGATTGGATCGATCATAAAAAAAGAGAAGCCTGATTTGCTTTTTGCTACTGGTGATCCATTTTTTCCATTACTTGTAGCGCCTTTTGCTAAATCACGGTATGGTATAAAGTATGTGATAGATTTACGCGATCCCTGGAAATTGGCAGTAGTCGATAATCCACTGAAAGGTTTAAAGGGTAAGATATTTGGACCACTAAATAATTTTCTGGAGCCAATAGTGCTCAATAAGGCATCGCGTGTAATTGTCGTTTCAGAAAAAATGGCGCAACAATATCGCGAAGCCTATCCAAATAGGCCAGCTACAGACTTTATTGTTATTCCGAATGGTTATGATCCTGATGATTATGACCCGATCCCTGCAAAACCATTTAGCAAATTTACAATTACCTACGCTGGCAAATTTCTAAGTGGTAAATCTTTCCGCAACCCAACCTATTTTCTAAAGGCAATAAAAATACTAAAGCAAAAGGGTATTGATATTATATTCAATTACGTTGGCGAGATTAATCCTGAAATTAACAAAATTGTAGCCGATCTTGAACTTTCCGATCATTTTGTTTCGGTAGGATATCTTTCTTATTATGATACCGTTTCTTACATGAAGGGCTCTAATGCATTAATTCTTATTGGTAGTGGTCAGGAGACAGAGCAGACTGGGAAAATTTTCGATTACCTAGGCTGCAAAAGGCCAATTTTAGCTTTAGCTGCTAAAAAAGGAGGGATAGCGGATGTTGTTAATGGAATTGAAGAAATAATCCTAACCGAGAATGAGGATCCGGAAAAGATTGCTGATGTTATTTTAGAAATTTATAAAAGACATCAGGATAACGTCCCAATAGAAAGATTAAATATCTCAAAATATCTTAGAACTAGCCTAGCAGGCAGGTTGACCTCAGTATTTGAAGAGGTAATCAATGAAAAATAATTAGGATTTAATATTTGACTATGAATGTTATTTTTAAAATTCTTAAAAACACATATTTCGGAGTTATTTCGCTGATGGCGCTACCTTTTTCATTGCTTTTTATAATTTTTGGTAAATTGGCTATCTATGCGGGAGCCTATACAGAAGTATCTATAGTAGTGTCAAAGTTTCCGTTTTTATTTGGGCAAAAATTAAGATATTTCTATTATAAGGCCACTCTAGCCCATTTAGGTACCGATGTAGTTTTTAAGTATGGGAGTTTTTGTCAATATCCAACAGCTAGAATTGGAAACCGTGTATTGATCGGATTATATAATGCTATTGGTGAGGTGAATATGGGAGACGATGTTATAATTGGTGGCTTCGTAAATTTTATCAGTGGAACAAGTCAACATGCATTCGACGATCCCAATCAAACAATTAGTGCCCAAAAGGCAGCTGGCAGATCAACAATAACGATTGGTTCTGATGTTTGGATTGGGAGTAATGCTGTGATAACAGCTAATATCGGAACAAGATGTGTAATTGGAGCAGGTAGCGTAGTGGTGAAAGCCGTTGAAAATAAAAGCATATATGCTGGTAATCCGGCGAAATTAATAAGGAGTATTTAGTAATTGATTACATAAACCTTTTTTTGGTAACAGAATTTGTACGCTAAACTTACAATTTTTTGTATCAATACTAGTTTTCATTTCGCATGGAATTATTAAAACGAAAACCTTACTTTTGTGCCTCAATAAATTGTTTAAAACCTTAACCAATAATAAAAAATGTTTTTCAGATTTATTTTAGTTAATGTTTTTTCATTTATCAAGAGATTTTTTGCTTTCAATGCAGGCATATACAATACAATTGTTTTTATTCCATTATTAACAGTTTTAACACCTCGTATATCAAAAAACTCTATTTTATTTGTGCTGATTATTTCCATAATACTTTTTTTTACCGGAAATATTAATTCATACGGAAATTTTATAATGTATTTTTTGTTGCTTCTGGCCATTCCAATGTTTAAGAGAGCGAATTTTGACGAACTTGTTAATAAATCTATCCCTTTTTTTATTGTAGTTTGCTTGTACGGAATTTCACAGAAGATATTTGGCTATTCCCCTGTAGAAATCAATTGGATTCAATCTGGTTTAAGTTTTGCTGATGAAAGAGAATTTATTGGCGGAGGTGATGTTAGGCCCTTTTCAACCTTTGCCAGCATGCCTGAATTTACGCTTTTTATTGCTATTTTTTTATATTATTTTACCATAGAAAAGAAACGATGGTATATAATATTTGCTGTTATAATGTTATATATTGCGGGTTCAAGGGGGGTGTTTATTTCAACTTTAATTGCTTATTTCTTTACCTTTTTTGTTAAAAGGTACAGTTCTTGGTATTTATTTCTTGCCTTTTTAGCTTCTCTCACAATTTTTCTGTGTTTGGTGTTTGTCTTCCCTATAATATTTAATTCTCAGGAAGAGACAACCAGGATGTTGGCATACGGTACGTTTAATGGTAGGGTAGAACTTCTTAATAGAGTACTCGAAACGAGCTCGGCTTCTTACTTATTTACCGGGGTAGATATAAAGAGTATGGGGCTTGAGCCTACTTTTGATAATTTCTACTTTATGCTTACCGCCCACTTTGGAGTTTTCGGGGGGCTATATTTTTTGTTCTTTTTTTTAAGACCAAAAGTTAATAAGAAGAACTATTATTTTTTCGCAATTTTTCTAGGCTACGGATTTTATGCAGATATGGTTTTTAGTTATTACTTAATGTTTCTGTTTTTCTTTGCCATTTATTCCTATAGTGATTCGCTTATAAGTACAAAATCGCAATTACAGACAAGCCTCACGCCAGCCAACAATCATTTAAGTAATAATATATGTTAAGAAAGAAAAGGATCTTGGTTTTAGGACAGACCCCTCCTCCTTATGGTGGACAAGCTTTAATGCTTCAAACACTTTTGGATGGAGAATATAAAAATGCAGAACTATTTCATGTAAGGCTTGAATTTTCAAGAGATTTTGATGATATGGGAAGTTTCAAGTTATATAAGTTTTGGGGCTTATTCAAAGCAATTATATTAACTTGGGTTTACCGTTTCTATTATAATGCAAATATCCTGTATTATGGTCCGGCTGGGCCAAATAAGCTCGGGATGTATAGAGATATGTTATTGCTTGCGCCTATCCGGTTTATCTTTAAAAAAACAATACTTCATACTCATGCAGGTGGCTCTTCTAGGCTTTATGCCAACTTGAATCCAGTGGCAAAATTCTTTTATAGAATTGCATTTTTCAAACCTGATATTTTAATCACACTTACGAACTACAGTCATGGAGATGAAGTGGTTTTAAAAGCTAAAAAGTTGTTTGTAGTACCTAATGGTATTGAAGATGAGTACCCATCATATCACGCCAAGTTTGGATCGGTAAAAAACGAAATACCAAACTTACTCTATGTTGGGGCAATGTATGAAGAAAGAGGAATGCTTGAGCTTATAGAGGCAGTTAGGATACTGAAGGAAAAAAGCATTCCATTTTGTCTTCAACTTGTGGGGATTTTTATCTCAGCAGAATTTAAGGTTCAGATAGAACAGCTTATTGAAAAGTATAATTTAACAAGCGATGTATTTTTTTTAGGTACAAAAATAGAGGCAGAAAAATGGAAGGTTTTTGGAGAAGCGGATATTTTTTGCTTTCCAACGAGAGTTCCTTCTGAAACATTTGGAATTGTGCTGGTAGAATCAATGCAATTTAAGGTGCCAATTATTGCTACCAGATGGAATGGAATTCCATATGTAGTAGATGATAAAGTTAATGGAATCCTGGTTGAACCAAATAATGCAAGTGATCTTGCCGCTAAATTGGAACTACTCATTAATGACAAAGAGTTGCGTAAAACATTAGGCGATAATGGCAGGGCAAAATATGTCGATAATTACTCGATAAATACATTTTTAAAAAATATGGATAACGTTTTTGGTGAAATATGAAGAATATAAAATTATTAATAACCGGTGGCTCAGGATTTATTGGATCAAATTTTATTGACTTGTTGTTGAGTAATGAAATAGATAATTTTATAAACCTTGATAAACAAAAACCCCTAAACTCAATACATAATAAATTTTGGGTAGAGGGCAATATCATGGATGAAGATAAACTGGCTAAAATTTTTAATGAATTTAAACCGACTCATGTGGTGCACCTTGCAGCCAGAACTGATACTGCAAGTGATAAATTGGAAGATTATTATGAAAATACAGAGGGAACGGCAAATTTGATTAAAGTAATTGAGAGCTGCGAGTCAATTAAGCACGTCGTGATTACTTCAACCCAGTATGTTTACAAGTCGAACGAGTTACCATTGCCTTCAAACGATAAAGATTTTAAGCCCCATACTGCATACGGTGTTAGTAAAAAAATCAGTGAAGAGGCAACCGCTAACTCATCTATGCAGTGTGCTTGGACCATAATAAGACCTACCAATGTATGGGGGCCTTGGAATATGCGCTATCCAAACGAATTTTTTAAAATTATAGATAAAGGTTTATATTTTCATCCAAAAGGCGTGGATCCTGTTAAATCGTATGCGTATGTGAAAAATGTTGTACATCAGATTTATGGGATTATAATTTCTCCAATAGAACTTGTTGATAAACAGGTATATTATGTAGGAGATAATCCAATGAACTCGGTCCAGTGGATAAGTGCATTTAGTCAGGAACTGACCAATAAAAAATTAAGGACTTTCCCAAAATTTTTACTGCAATTAGTTTCTTATGGTGGAGATATTCTTAAAAAAATAGGAATTCCGTTCCCTTTACATTCTGAGAGATTTAACAATATGATTGATAACTATCCAACTCCAATGCAGAAAACAATCGATAACTTTGGTTTATCTAATCCTAATTTGGATGAAAATGTTAAAGAAACTATTAGCTGGATCAAAACCGAGGGTAAACCTTTCTTTCCTTATTGGAGCAATAAATAGTTAATTGGATTTAGAATGGCATATAAAATGCAAAAATATTTCAATGTTTTCCTTGAGTTTGATCATCATTTACTGAAAAGTACCATTGAAGAAGCAATAACAAATTCGCAAAAAGGGTATGTGTGTGTGGTAGATGCAAATGTGCTTACAATTGCTCAAAAAGATGAGCAATTTAGGAATGTGTTAAATGGAGCATTAATTAATACCTGTGACGGAAGTTCAATTGCTATGCTGGCGGGCATGGTGCATAAACAGAGATTAAGAGCATTAAATGGCCCCGAAATTTTTGCTTATTATATAGAGAAAAAATACAAACAACTTTTATTAGGTAGTGATGAAGAAACTTCCAATCAAATAAAAGCTACGCTCCAGAAAAACGGTGTAGACAATTCGCATTTAGATGTAATGCCATTACCATTTGAAAAAGTTGAAGATTTCAACTATGCCGAAATTGCAGAAAAAATTAACATATTAAAGCCTGAAATTATTTGGGTATCACTAGGTGCACCTAAACAGGAGTTATTTATAGCAAATTTAATTCCTTATTTAAATAGTGGAATATTGTTTGCAATCGGAGCAGCATTTAATTTTTATATAGGAAAAATTGCTTTGCCTGATGCAAATGTTGGAGCCCTTAAATTTATATGGATCAGTCGGATTTTTAGTGAACCGAAAAAACAGCTTTCCAGAATAATGCCATATCTGAAAATAATACCAAGGCTTTACTGGCAAGAGAAAAGAAAAATTAGGAATAGAAACAAATAAATCGGATAACTTCTTTAATAACACAAGCTCACCAAATGAGATCTAAGTAATTTTTAACATGATACATAATTTAATATTGACTGGATCATCTGGTTTTGTAGGTCAAAATTTGACTAATTACTTAACAAAACATGTTAATTACAAAATTACATCATTGGATCGTGTATATTTGAAAAACGTTAATATCGAGTTTCCAGATGGAACAGAAGCAATTGTTCATTTAGCTGGTAAAGCACATGATTTAAAGAATGTGAGCGGCGCAAATGAATATTATGAAGTAAATTTTGAGCTTACAAAAAAACTGTATGATGCATTTATAAAGTCTGACGCTCAGAAATTTATTTTTATAAGTTCAGTAAAGGCTGTTGCTGATATAGTAGATGGAGAACTAACTGAAAATGCTATTCCTTCGCCAAAAACACACTATGGCAAATCCAAACTTCTGGCTGAACAATATATAATGAACCAACAATTGCCAGCAGGAAAATCTTATTATATCCTAAGGCCTTGTATGATACATGGTCCAGGAAATAAAGGTAATTTGAATCTATTGTTTCAATTCGTTAAAAGAGGAATCCCATATCCTTTAGCCGCTTTTAAAAATAAACGATCATTCCTTTCAGTTGATAATCTTTGTTTTGTAATTAGCAACCTGCTAGAAAAAAATGTGCCTTCAGGTATATATAATGTAGCTGATGATGAAGCTTTATCAACCAATCAAGTTGTTGAAATACTTGCAGGCGCTTTAGATAAAAAGGCCGTTTTATGGAGAGTTAATATAAATTTGGTTAAATTCTTGGCTAAAATTGGAGATTATACTAAAATGCCCCTAAATAGTGAACGTTTAAATAAACTAACAGAAAATTATATAGTAAATAATAAAAAAATAAAAGAGGTAATTAAAGATAACTTACCACTTAAAAGTGATGAAGGATTGGTAAAAACAGCAACCTCATTTGATGTTAATGAATAATATTTATAAAATGAAAAAAGCTCTAATAACAGGTATTACAGGTCAAGATGGAGCATATCTTGCCGATTTACTTTTGAAAAAAGGATATGAAGTACATGGTATAAAAAGAAGAAGTTCTTTATTTAATACAGATCGTATAGATCATTTATATCAGGATCCACATGAAAGTAATGTAAGGTTTAAGTTACATTATGGAGATCTTAGCGACTCTACCAACCTTATCCGTATTGTACAAGAAGTTCAACCAGACGAGATCTATAATTTAGGTGCAATGAGCCACGTGAAAGTAAGTTTCGATACACCAGAATATACAGCTAATGCAGATGGGATAGGAACTTTAAGGTTGTTAGAAGCATTACGCATACTTGGTTTAGAGAAAAAAACTAAAATCTACCAAGCATCTACCTCAGAATTATATGGTCTGGTTCAAGCTGTACCTCAAAGCGAAACCACACCATTTTATCCAAGATCTCCATATGCAGTTGCAAAAATGTATGCTTATTGGATTACCGTTAACTATCGCGAAGCATATGGTATGTTTGCCTGTAATGGAATTTTATTTAACCACGAAAGCCCTTTACGGGGAGAAACTTTTGTTACCAGAAAGATTACAAGAGGTACTGCTAAAATTGCATTAGGGCTACAGGATAAGCTATATTTAGGCAATTTGGATGCGCAACGTGACTGGGGGCACGCAAAGGATTATGTTGAAGCAATGTGGTTAATTCTGCAACAAGATACTCCAGAAGATTATGTAATTGCAACCGGGGTTACAACAACAGTAAGAGATTTTGTAAAGATGTCTTTCAAAGAAGTGGGAATTGAACTTGAATTTAAGGGGAAAGGAGCTGATGAGAAAGCGTACGTTGTATCGTGTATTAATCCAGATTACCAATTAGAAATTGGAAAAGAAGTTGTTTCTGTTGATGCTGCCTATTTTAGGCCTACAGAAGTTGATTTATTAATTGGAGATCCAACAAAATCGAAAACTAAGTTAGGTTGGATACCTAAATATGATTTACCTGCTCTAGTTAGTGAAATGATGGTTTCTGATGTGGACCACTTCAAAAAAGAGTTGATGTTAAAGGCCGCAGGATACAGTGTTAAAAACCAATTTGAGTAACATTAGTAACAAAATAATGTATTAAGAGGCTTTGTAGGCTGCCATCATCAATATAAAATGAATAAGAACGATAAAATTTACATTGCTGGACATAGAGGAATGGTCGGTTCAGCAATACTTCGAAATTTAGAACGCAACGGTTTTGACAATATATTAACTGCAACATCCTCCGTCTTAGATTTGAGAGATACCTTGGCTGTATCGAGTTTTTTTCAAAACGAGCAGCCTGACTATGTTTTTTTAGCAGCAGCTAAGGTTGGTGGAATAGTTGCAAATAATACTTATCGAGCTGATTTTATTTATGAGAATTTGATGATCCAGAATAATGTAATCCACCAAGCTTATGTAAATAAAGTTAGAAAACTGATGTTTTTAGGCTCGTCTTGTATTTACCCTAAATTAGCACCTCAACCACTAAAGGAGGAATACTTGTTAACAGGTGAATTAGAATCTACCAATGAACCATATGCAATAGCAAAAATTGCGGGCATTAAAATGTGCGATGCTTATCGTAAGCAGTATGGCTGTAACTTTATTTCAGTTATGCCAACAAATCTATATGGACCAAATGATAATTATGATTTAAATAACTCGCATGTATTGCCCGCCATGCTTCGCAAGTTTATTATTGCTAAGAAAAATGCAGAAAAGTCAGTTACTATTTGGGGTAGTGGAACGCCTCAAAGAGAATTTTTGCATGCTGATGATTTAGCTGAAGCTTGTGTTTTTCTAATGGAAAAATATGATGAACCAGGTTTAATTAATATTGGTGTTGGAGAAGATATCTCCATTTTAGCTTTAGCCGAATTGGTTAAAAAAACGGTAGGCTTTCAAGGTAATATTTTGACAGACATTTCAAAACCTGATGGTACTCCTAGGAAGTTAATGAGTGTTGATAAAATTAACGGGCTGGGTTGGAAAGCAAAAATAAAATTGGAAGAAGGGGTTTCCAAAGTATACCAAGAAATTAAAGATAATGATTGGAACTAACAATAATACTTATGTGTTAATCATGGCGGGAGGTGTTGGCTCCCGCTTTTGGCCAAAAAGTCGAAACCACTTTCCTAAGCAATTTATAGACATATTGGGATTAGGTAAATCCTTATTACAACTGACATATGAGCGGTTTTTAAACATCTGTCCTAAAGAACAAATTTATATTCTCACGAATGAAAGTTATTCTGGTTTGGTGGCGGATCAGTTACCAAACCTTTTAGCTAATAATATATTGTTGGAACCTAGTCGCAATAATACTGCGCCTTGTATCGCTTATGCCAGTTATAAAATCTTTCAAATCAATCCAGATGCAAATATAGTTGTTGCACCATCAGATCACCTTATTTTAAAAGAGCAAGAATTTTTAACTAAAGTGGATCAAGCCTTAACTTTTGCTGCTGAACACGATGCATTACTTACACTCGGTATTAGCCCAACAAGACCAGATACAGGCTATGGCTATATTAGATATCAAGATGGATTATCGGAAGTAAAAAAAGTTGAAGCTTTTATGGAAAAGCCTTCTCTGGAGAAAGCAGAAGAATACTTAGCCAATGGCGATTACGTTTGGAATGCTGGCATTTTTATTTGGTCGGTTAAAGCAATAAAAAAAGCATTTAATAAGTATGCAACTGATATAGACAAGATTTTTACACGAGGTGATAATTTCTATAATACCAAAGAAGAAACGAATTATATTATAGAAAACTATCCCACAGCGCCAAATATTTCTATTGACTACGCTATATTAGAGAAAGCCGATAACGTATATACCATTCCTGCTGATATTGGTTGGTCTGATTTAGGTACCTGGGCATCCTTACATACTGTAGCCAACAAGGATGTTAATGCGAATGCTGTAAATTGTGCTTTTTTACATTTAGATAAAACCTCTAATTGTATAATACAGTTACCAGATAATAAGGCCGCTGTTATTAAAGGAATGGAAAATTATATTATTGTGGATGATGGGAAAGTGTTGCTGATTTACCCAAAATCAGATGAGCAAGAAATTAAGCAGGTTGCCGCTGGCATGGTAAGCATTTTTGGAAACGACTATTTATAGTTAAACAGGTTAATACTAATGTAAACAGACTGAATTCAAGTCTGTTTTTTCTTTTTTATGCAGCCCCTCTTAATTTTCTTTATCTTCGCCAATATTAAGATTTATGACAGCTATACTTGCAATAATCATCCTTATCGGTCTTTTTATTATTGAAATAATTTATTTCAAAATCGCCGATCGATATAATATAATTGATCAACCCAACCATCGAAGTTCGCACTCCGCAGTTACCATCCGTGGGGGTGGGATTCTTTTTGGGATTGCAGGGCTGCTTGCCTTTTTTCTTTTTGGTTTTCAGTATTTATTTTTCACTATCGGATTATTTCTGATTGCTTTAATCAGCTTTTTAGATGATATGCATACACTAAACAATAAAGTACGTTTAGTGGTTCATGGTTTATCAGTATTGTTGCTATTTACGCAATTAGACGTAATTTATTTTCCATGGTATTTTACAGCCATTGGGGTGATCGTAGTGATAGGGACCATAAACGCCTATAATTTTATGGACGGAATCAATGGGATTACAGGGGGATACAGCCTTTTATTACTAGCTACTCTCTATTACATTGATCAATATATAATTGATTTTACTTCTATCGAACTGCTTCTAACGGTTATCATATCTTTAGTTGTTTTTAATTTCTTCAACTTCAGGAAGAAAGCTAAATGTTTTGCCGGAGATGTAGGCAGTGTAAGCATAGCTTTTATCATTGTATTTGTTTTAGGGCAACTTATTTTTAAAACCCAGAATCCAGCCTATATTTTATTTCTTCTTATGTATGGCCTCGATACAGTGACCACTATTTTCTTCAGAGTAGTAAGAAAGGAGAACATTTTTAAGGCACATCGCTCACATTTTTATCAGTTTTTGGCCAATGAAAAAAAATGGCCACAATTAGCTGTGGTCGCACTTTACCTAGTGGTACAGCTTTTAATTAATCTTTTAATTCTTTTCATTATTCAGGGCAATTTGTTATCGGCATTATTATTGTTGATGGTGTGTCTGGTTGTTTTTGTTACTCTACGGTTTAGAATTGAGGGTAAAGAACATTTGTTTAACTTAAAGTTAAGTAATGAGTGATTGGGTAATTTACGGTGGCGGAGGCCACGCAAGAGTAATTGGCGATGCTATTAAATTGAGGGGTGATCGGTTAATTACTTATTTTGATGATAATAAAGATTTAGCCTCCATTAATGATATTCCTGTTTTTCCTTATCATGAGAGTGTAGAGCAGGAGGCCAAAATGGTCATTGGCATTGGTAACAATGAAGTAAGAAGAAATATTTCTAGGTATATTGTACATGAATTTGGAATCGTTATCCATTCGAAAGCTATAGTTGCCAATGATGTGATTATTGGTGAAGGCAGTGTTATTTTAGCAGGTGCAGTAATTCAATCTGGAGCCCTCATTGGTAAACATGTTGTGATTAATGCGAATGTAACCATCGATCATGATGCAATAATTGGAGATTTCTGTAGTATATATCCAAATTCATATATCGGTGGTGGCGCTGTAATTGGTACAGGAGTAAGTATTGATGCATGCTCTACCGTGGCAAGATTTACAAAGATTTTAGATGCATTCGAAAGGGATGATGTTGTTGAATTAGAATTGTATTAATCTTATTGTAATGCTTATCTTTACTAAAATTTAGCCTATTGTATTTTGTTTACACAAATTAATATTGTTCCTCGCTGGGTCATTTTCTTATTGGATCTGATCATTTGCACATGTTCTTTAATATTTGCTTATTCCCTTAAGCATAATTTAGATTTAACTGCGATCGATTTACCCGAATTGGCCAGGAATCTCTTGATTATTGGCGCCATTAATATTGGGGTTTTCCTACATATTAAGACATATACCGGTATTATCCGTTATACTAGTGCGCAAGATTCGTTTCGTATTTTAATATCTGTTATTATTTCTAACGGTACTTTCTTTGTACTGAATCTAATCGCCATAACTTTTTTTCAGTACCCATTAATTTCTTTTGCAATATTAATTACAAATGGTTTAACGAGCTTTTTGTTATTAATGACCTATCGTGTGCTAATTAAGTATTTTTTTATCTATGTGAAAAACCTTAATCTTGATAAAAAGAAGGTGATCATTTATGGTGCCGGTGAGGCGGGCTTGGCCACGAAAAGAACTTTTGACCATGATGGAAGCGTAAATAAGAATATTGTTGCTTTTGTTGATGATGATCAACGAAAAGTAGGTAAAACAATTGATGGTGTGAAAATTTTGGATGCAGCTAATCTTGCATATCTCATCGGTGAGCATGAATTAGATGAGATTATTTTTGCCTCCTATACCATACCAGATGAGAAAAAGGACGAAATTGTTGATCTGTGTTTAGAGAATGACATTAAAGTTCTAAATATTCCACCTCTTGATGTTTGGACCAATGGACAGTTAAAGCCCGCCCAGATTCAAAAGTTAAATATCGAAGACTTATTAAACCGCAAATCCATCAAAATCGATATTGACGGTATCGGCCAGATGCTAGATAAAAAAAGAATCTTGATTACTGGAGCCGCTGGTTCAATCGGGAGTGAGATTGTTCGTCAACTTTCTAAATTTAATGTGGGTCTGATCATTCTATGTGACCAATCTGAGACTGCCCTTCATGAGCTTTTTCTGGAATTGGAAGAGACCAATAAGACTAAGAACTTTCACGCTTTTATTGGTGATGTTCGTGATGAGCAGCGCATGGATAAATTGTTTGAAACCTATAAACCGCACTATGTATATCACGCAGCAGCATACAAGCATGTGCCCTTGATGGAGGATAATCCAGCAGAAGCCATAAAAGCAAATGTACTGGGGACTAAAACCATTGCCGATAAATCTGTTAAGTACGGGGTTCAGAAGTTCGTAATGATTTCTACTGACAAGGCGGTTAATCCGACCAATATTATGGGTGCGTCAAAAAGGATTGCGGAGATTTATGTTCAGTCACTCAACAATTCATTAAGTACGGATGGATTTATTTTTACAAATGGTCTGCAATATATAAACGAGCTGAATGTTAAACCGATTACTAAATTCATTACTACTCGCTTTGGAAATGTTCTTGGTTCGAATGGCTCTGTTATACCAAGGTTTAGGCAACAGATAGAAAAGGGAGGGCCAGTTACGGTAACTCATCCAGAAATTACACGTTATTTCATGACTATACCAGAAGCATGTCGTTTGGTATTGGAAGCTGGCTGTATGGGCAAAGGTGGCGAGATTTTTGTTTTTGATATGGGTAAGTCGGTTAAAATTGTTGAGTTAGCCAAAAAGATGATCAGACTTGCAGGTTTGGAACCCAACGTTGATGTTAAAATAGAATATTCTGGCTTACGTCCGGGAGAAAAATTATATGAAGAATTACTGAACGACAATGAAAATACTATGCCTACCCATCATGAAAAAATTATGATTGGTAAAGTAAGGGAGTATGTATTTGCTGATGTAGAAAAACAGATTTATGAACTAATTTCATCTGCAAAATCTGATAGTAATAGACAAGTGGTAATGAATATGAAAAAACTGGTTCCAGAATTTAAGAGTAAAAATTCAATATTTGAAGAACTGGATAAGCTAATTAACGAATAGAAAATGATGAGAAAAATCTTTTTAATGGCCTTAATGGCCATTTTTGCTTTAACTGCTGATGCACAAAATCCTACCCCTAATTGCAACATTCCTTATGATTATCAGTTTTATCAAAAGCTAAATCCTTCGGTTTACGATCAACAATTGAAATTCCATTCTGCCATTAAGGGCTTTTATGCGGATGATAGTGCCTTGCAAATGCATTTTGATTCCTTGATGAATGTAGGGACAGACAGTTTAAATAAAAGAAGCTGGGTACATCGTAAATTATTCCAGGAGCATCTTCTGGAATTTAAAAATGAGGACTATAATATTTATGCCGATTTTCTACCGGATTTTCAAATCGGTAGAGACTTTGGTTCAGATCGATCAACATGGCTAAATACCAGAGGTTTTCAGGTAGGTGGCAATGTTGGGAAACAATTTTCGTTCTATTTAAATGGTTTTGAAAATCAGGGCAAATTTGTAAACTATGTAAATAACTTTGTCGTAGCCAACCAGGTAGTGCCTGGGCAAGGATATGGAAAATTGGGAGCAGATAAACAAGATTGGTCTTATGTTACTGCCCTATTGTCTTACACGCCGAGTAAATATTTAAATTTTGCCTTAGGTTACGATAAAAACTTTATTGGTGATGGTTATCGATCGATGTTATTATCAGACGTTTCCTCTAACTACTCTTTCTTTAGGTTAAGAGCAACAGTAGGGAGCGTTCAATATCAAACCATTTTTGCCTATATGTTAGATCCAGGAGCACCTAAGTTAGCTAGCGACAGAAGATTAGGAGATCGTGGGAAATGGATGGCCGCACATTATGTGGATTGGAATGCTACTAAACGCTTTTCTGTTGGTTTCTTTCAGGCGGTTACTTGGGCTGATGCAGAACCGGAAGGCAAACGTGGATTTGATTTTAACTATATCCACCCATTTATGTTTTTGCGCCCGATTGAGAGCACAAATACGACCTCGCCAGATAAAATGCGTTTAGGAATTAACCTAAAATATGAACTGTTAGAAAAAACAGCATTATATGGACAATTCATGTTTGATGAGTTTACTGCAAAAGAATTTTTTAAAGGAAACGGTTATTGGGCAAATAAATTTGCTGTTCAGTTTGGTGTACGGGGATCTGATCTTTTTAAAGTACAGGGATTAAACTATCTTGCCGAATTTAATACTGCACGACCATATACCTATGCACACTTCGATCGTATTTCGAACTATGCCAATTACAATCAATCTTTAGCTCACCCGCGTGGGGCAAATTTCAGGGAATTTTTAGGGATTTTAAATTATAGCTATAAGCGGTTCGATTTGCAAGGACAAGCACTATACTCCAGATATGGTCTAGATCCTGATGGGATGAATTATGGTGGAGATGTCTTTAAAAGCTACGATACCAGATCTGTTCAATATGGAAGCCATATCGGGCAAGGTATAGGTACAGACCTATATTATTTGAAAGGGCAGGTTGCTTATTTACTAAACCCTAAGTATAATTTAAGGTTAGAAGTTGCGGGTACCTATAGAAGAGAAAGTAATGAACTGGGATTGAATAAAACAGGATTAATCACAATAGGGTTAAGAAGTTCGTTTAGAAATATCTATCACGATTTTTAATATCTCTCCGTTATTTAGTTAGGGTAATTTTATCCTGACTTTTTACTTAGTTTATCTCTGTTTAGGGATTGATTGAATAAAAATCCAAAAAAATTAAGAACGGTTTTGGTCAATAAAATTGATTTTTTAAGCGTTTTCATTACTATTTTATTAAGGTGTGCTGGTATT
>NZ_JBWKYI010000026.1:44083-81386 GCF_059423705.1 Pedobacter sp. GW460-11-11-14-TSB4 | reverse complement strand
TTATTGTATTAAGATTCCCAATCGAGTTGGGAATGACGATATCCAGAGAGGTATCACCTACTTAAAATTACCTATGCATTTATTGACCTTTAGGCAATAAATTAGATCTCAGTAGTGACTTAAAATATTAACCAATTTACCAAATGGATCTCGGGTATAGAATCGCCTGACGCCCCATGGCTCATCAGCCGGACCGTATTCGACAGGAAACCCGGCGGCCTTAACCTTCTTCAAGATATCATCAACATTTTCAACTTCAATGGATAGATCTGGTGTTGGGGTACCTGATCCACCTTCAGCGGCAAAACTGATCTGTACATCCATTTTTTGGCCAGCAGCGCCATAGGTTGCAATCCAGCCGTGATCCATCATTAAATCCAGCCCCAATACATCCTTGTAAAAACTTGCTGCTTCTGCAATTTTTTGAGTATCGATATTAAGCACTATTCTTTTTACCATAAACAGAAGTTTAAATTCCTAAGATAACAAAAAGCCCTGCAATGTTTATTGCAGGGCTAGTCAACCACGCTTATCAGTTTTTAAGCTTCGCTTTAAATATCTTTTCCAGTTTCTCTATTTTTGGCTGGATCACCAACCTGCAATACGGTTCACTTCCATTTTTATTGAAATAATTCTGGTGATAATTTTCGGCGACATAAAAAGGTTTGGCCGCTTCTATAGCGGTTACCACTTTCTTGCCATAGGCATTGGTTTTATTCAATTCTGCCTTGTATTTTTCGGCCAAAGCTTTTTGTTCTGCTGAATGGTAAAAAACTACCGAGCGATATTGTGTACCACTATCTGCCCCCTGGCGGTTTAATGTAGTTGGGTCATGGCTTTTCCAAAAAACTTCTAACAAGTCATCATAAGAAATCACCAGTGGATTGTAGGTTATTTCTAAAACTTCTGCATGACCGGTAGCACCGGTGCATACTTCTTCGTAAGTTGGATTGGTTAATGTACCGCCTTCGTAACCCGATTTTACCGACACGACACCTTTTAACCGCTGAAATATAGCTTCGGTGCACCAAAAGCAGCCCATACCGAAAGTAGCCTTTTCCGTCTTTTTCCCTTGTGCATTAGCCTGGTTAAGGGCCAGTACTGCTAACAGAACTAAAATTATTTTTCTCATTTTGTGTTTATTTATTTTTACCTGTAATGAGGCTATCATGATTTTTTTGCTCTATTACTTGCAAAATGCAAATCATGATGGTTTCATGTGTGTTTTTATTTTATTAGTCGCAAATACCCCATTTACCTTACAGCTTGTTTATGTTATTTCCATTTAATTATACGAAATTAAATAAACTGTAGTTTGCATTTAAATTATAATGGATTTAGTGTGACAATCGAATATCACCTGGATTTTGCAATTTTGTTAATAACTTAAAAACCTGTATATTAATTCATTAAATACTTAAGATCCAGCCGAAATGCAGTTATTAACAATTCTTTTTAAATTCGTATAACATTAAATATAAAATTATGTCTACACCGTATATTCCTTGTTTAGATTTAGGCTCTTACATCAATGGTTCAGCAGAAGACCGCAAAAAGTTTTCGGATGAATTGGGCCGTGCATTTAACGATTCGGGTTTTGTTACCATCACCAACCATGGTTTAAGTCAGGAATTAATTGATAAACTTTACGAAAACATTAAAGCGGCCTTTTCGTTACCTGTTGAAACCAAAAGGAAATACGAGAAACCAGAATTGGCAGGCCAGCGCGGTTATACCAGTGCCGGTAAAGAAACCGCTAAAGGCGCTAAAACTCCAGATTTAAAAGAATTCTGGCAAATCGGACAGGAAGTAACTGATGGCGATCCGGTTAAAAATGAATACCCTGATAACGAAATTTTGGAGGAATTACCTGAATTTAACCAGGTAACCGGCGACATTTATAAAAAACTGGAAGAAAACGGAACACATTTATTACGTGCCATTGCAACCTATTTAGAATTACCCATCAATTATTTCGACAAACATGTTCATAACGGAAATTCGATTTTGAGAGGCATCCACTACTTCCCGATCGAAAATCCTGAAACCATTCCTGATGATGCAGTTCGTGCAGGCGCACATGAAGACATTAACCTAATCACCTTGTTAATCGGTGCCAGTGCAGATGGTTTAGAAGTATTAACCCGCAGTAATGAGTGGTTACCAATTAAAGCACACCATACCGATATTGTAGTGAATGTGGGCGATATGTTACAGCGTTTAACCAACAATAAATTAAAATCGACGACACACAGGGTGGTAAACCCTCCTCGTGAACTAATGAAAACTTCACGCTTTTCGGTTCCATTTTTCTTACATCCACGTAGCGATATGGACTTAACCAGTTTACCATCAACCATTGATGCTGAACATCCTAAAGCTTATAGCGATATGACCGCAGGAGAATATTTAGATGAAAGATTAAGAGAAATTGGATTGAAAAAGTAGTTGGGCTTGGGAGTTCTCAGTTTGGAGTTCTGGCAAATCACAAATAGAAAATTTAAAGGCATCGGTTAAAAAACCGGTGCTTTTTTGTTATTTAGATTTATACGTAACAAATCTTTATTCCCTACCAATATTGATTAAGGTTCATAATCGTCAGGTAACAAAGTTGAAATCCCATAAATAGATGAAAAAAAACCAGTGAGCCTAAGCCCTTTTGAAATCCCGTTAACTTTAGGGTTAATGATTACTTCTTTACGTTTTAATTCAACAATCGATTTATTAACTTCATATATATTTTTATCCCTATGGTCCTGAAATTTGTTAGGATACAGGTTATTTTTCACAGAACGATATATGTCAGCATCTATCGGTTTTGTGAAAGTTACTGACAGTAGTGTATCTTTTGTTTTAAATATGGTATTTCCGCTGCTATTTACCGTTTTAAAATCATCGGAATTAAGCAAATTAATTGATAGCGTTTCAAAGTTATCAGGCTCATTGAAAATTTTTTTATAATAGGCAGAAGAATCGCCAAGCGCTGTGCTGTTTTTATTAACAATAAATTCGCTTTTCCTTGCATAATCTAATTGCGCTATAATTTTCAATACCCTTGCTTTCTCAGTATTCTTGCTTCGAGTAATACTACGCACTTCAAAACCTTCCGTACTGATGGTGTTACTATAAACCGATCTAAGAAAATGAATCATAGAGCCATAGTAAGATGCATTTCTTAATTTCGTCTTCTTATCTGACAATTCTTTATCGTTTAATTCCCTAAAAAAAGATTTTCCGACAAGGCTCCTTCCTAAGGATGAAAGTTCAAAATTTTGCAAATCATATTCGACAATATATCCTAAGGCTTTATTTAAAATAACGATCGGTCTCTTAGCAACGGCCTTCATCCCACGAGTTTCCTTGATATACCTCAACTCAATATCTTCTTTATTCTGTATGACACATTGATCTGAATATGGTGTTACCCCTAAAAAACCGTCTTTAAATTTCTGCCAGTTTTTTGGATTTCTTGAATCCAGAACAATATAATCAGCACCTATTTTAACTTCATCAAGCTCTTGTGTTTTCTGTTTTAACTTAAAATCGAGTTTTAATGGCAATTGAGATGAAGAAAATGAATAAGATATTGTTTCATATCCAACAAATGTAATCACAAGTTCCTGCGTGCCTAAAGGGATATTATCAAACGAAAAAAAACCTTCCTCATTTGACATACGACCAATTGTGGTATTGTTAATATAGATATTTGCTCCCGCAACTGCCTTACCGCTATCATTATCAATTATTTTTCCAGAAAGCATATTTTGCGCCAACAAAACTTGGGGTAGAAAAATTAATAAAAATAAAATAGTCTTTTTAGGCAAAATCATATGTAATATTATTTGTGTAATCTTACACATTTTTCGCTTAATTTACCCCAAATAATTTGGCTTTCTGGTCATATGCTTTCAGAAATCTCTAACAGAACCTAACGAAAGTTTAGGGGTTAAAATGGGTTGAGAAGAGCTAATTTGCTTTTTTTATTTATCATAATATGTATACAACACGATTAGATATCTTCGCCAAAATTGAGGGAATTGGCTCTGCCTCAGGGTTATTCGCAAGTGGAAATTTGCTTTACATTATAGGCGATAACAGTGCTTATTTAAATGCATACAACATTAAAACCAAACAGCTTCGCAAGATCCAGGTATTATTTAACACAGGACTAAAGCAGCTGGAAAACATTCCTAAATCATTAAAACCCGATTTCGAAATCCTTTGTCAGCACGATGATAAATTATACCTTTTAGGTTCTGGTTCAACTCCAAAAAGAAACCTGATGATCGAATTCGACCTGAAAACTCAAAAAGTTATTCAGAAAGACCTGACCGAAACCTACACCAGACTTAAAGCTATTGCTGAAATAGATGATCAGAATTTGAACCTCGAAGGGGCAATTTTTACGGGTAAGGAGTGGCTGCTTTTTAACCGTGGCAACGGGATCAATGCAAAGAATGGCATATTTAAAATCCCTGGAGCAGATTTAACCGACACCAACCAAATTAAATTTAACAGTTTTAAACTCCCCAATATTGATCATGTGGAATCATCTTTTACGGATGCAACACGGGTTAAAAATGAAATATTTTTCATTGCTACTGCTGAAGACACCAAATCGACTTATGCCGATGGCGAAATTCTGGGCAGTTTTGTTGGCAGTATTAACCTGCCAACCTTAAAGTTAAACTTTAGCAATAAAATCTCTGATCAACATAAATTCGAAGGCATTACTTTATTAAGCCAGGACGAGCATAACACCACTTTTCTCTTATGTGAAGACCGTGATACGGAGGAGCTTAAAACAGTAATTTATAAGTTGGTAATCAATTTTTAGGTGAAAGAGTTGTCAACTTTCTGGCAGATTGGCTATTAAAGTTAACACCTCTTTCATTTGTTTATAAACATAGAAAAAACACCTGACTACCATGAAACGTACAGCTCTCAGCATTTTTCTAATTCTCATCTCTTTACTTTTTGCTTGTCATACTGATCAACCAGTTGCACAAAAAAACACAGTAAACGATGTTACACAACTAAATCCTATAAAAGTTGCTAAAATAATTACGCCACAAACTTCCGCTGAAATTATTAAAGCAGTTAAAACCCAGAATGGACCGATCTGCATAGGGGGAGGCCAATTTAGTCAAGGTGGGCAAACGGCCACAGAAAATGCTTTGCAAATTGATATGAGAAAGTTAAATCGAATATTAAGTTTCTCAAAAGAAAGAAAGGAAATTACAGTTCAGGCAGGAATAAGATGGCGTGAAATAATTCAGTTTATAGATCACTATGATTTATCGGTTAAAATTATGCAGACTTACGCAAATTTCACGGTTGGCGGTTCGCTCAGTGTTAATGTTCATGGCCGTTATGTTGGACAGGGACCAGTAATTTTATCAGTTAAAAGTTTTAAGATTGTTTTAGCTGACGGAAGTTTCATCACCGCAAGTCCAACGGTTAATAGCAAGGTTTTTTATGCAGCTATAGGTGGCTACGGCGGAATTGGCGTAATCACCGAAGTAACCTTATTACTAACAGAGAATTATAAAATTCAGCGAAAAGACACTTTGATGGATATCGCTGCTTACAAGCAGTTTTTCTTTTCTACCATTAGAAATAAGCCTCAATTTGTATTTCATAATGCAGATATATATCCCAATAATTACACCAAAGTTAGGGCGGTTACTTATACCAAAACCGAAAAGAAATTAACTGTAACCGAGCGCTTAAAACCAAACGACAAAAACTTTGGGCTGAAAAGATTTGCAATGAAAGTTGTAGCCAGTTCTGATTTTGGAAAGTGGCTAAGACAACACCTGATAGACCCCATACATTATACAGGTAAAGTTGTTGAGTGGAGAAATTATGAAGCTACCTACGATGTAAAGGATCTAGAACCCAATTCAAGAAAAAAAGCAACCTATGTTTTACAAGAATATTTTACACCAATAAATCATTTTGAGTCCTTTTATCCAAAGATGGTCAAAGTGCTAAAAGATAATGATGTAAATGTAATCAATATTTCAGTAAGGCATGCGAATAAGGATTCTGGATCGTACCTCGCCTGGGCTAAGGAAGAAGTTTTTGCATTCGTAATTTATTATAAGCAGGAAGTATCTGATGCAGAAAAAGTAAAAGTAACCAAATGGACAAGAGCTTTGATTGATGCATCTTTATCTGAAAAGGGCACCTACTATCTTCCCTACCAAATACAGGCTACTCAATCACAGTTTTCAAAAGGCTATCCGAATGCAGAAGCATTTTTTAAACTAAAGAAAAAATACGACCCAGACTATAAATTTAGAAATAAACTTTTTGATGCTTATTATAGACCTAAAGATTAACGATTTAAAAAGGGCGGGCCATTTGAATCAGCTAAATTGTTATGACCTCTCAATTAAACCCTGAAATCTATCTTTATGCCCTCCATTTCTTAATGGTCAATTTTTAAAATCAATTGCTTTATTGTTTGACCACCTAAGTCACCTGAGAACATTAAAGTTGACAAACCCTATTAATTTTTCAGCAAACTCCGTACAGAAACCTGTGGTGTTTCACCCGCAGGTACTATAAAAATGGCGTCATTTTCTATCGCTTGCCCTTCATCGAAATAATAACCTGCGGTAACCGGCATTATCGCGCTGATCATTTTTCCGTCTTTATCTTTGGTATAATAGGTAACGTTTATTAAATGGCTTTTCATACCAACCTGAACCTTTTTAGAAGTTAACCTTGCTCCTGTTGCGTTAATGCAATCCAGCTCAATAATTTTTGAATTGCCGATGGCTGATAAATCCAGCGAACTGGCCAAACGGATGTTAAAAGATTTGCCTGTATTGTTTTTCACAGAAGCCAAAACTTTATAGCGGTCGAAATCCTGATCTTTTATGGTTAACTTTTCCTTATTTACAACGGTATAGGTTACCGCAATTCCATTTAAATTTACAGTTTCTCCGTCTTTAATCTGCTGTGCATTTACGGTTGTTTTAAGTCCCAAAAAAAGCAGCAAAAAAGCTATAGTTTTGATACATTTTATCATCAGTATTCTGTTTTAGGTTTAGGTACTGAAATTACAAATAATAATTAAATCTGCTCCATCCTTACTATAACATTCTATTTCTTCGACTCGTCAATAGCTTTGTTTACTACATCCTCAATCCTGCCTCTAATTTTTAAGTTCGATAACTTATCGGTAACGGTGGGATTAACACGGTTTGATAAAAACACATATACCAAACCTCTTGATGGATCGACCCAAACGCAGGTTCCGGTATAACCTGTATGACCATAAGTTTGAGGAGAAGCCAGCTCTGAAGGATAATGTTTGGTCGTATCCGGATCCCAGCGATCGAAACCTAAACCCCTGCGGCTTACATTCGATTGTTTCGACGTAAACATATCTACCGTTGAATTTTTGAAATATGTTACACCACCATAAGTACCGCGGTTTAAAAGCATCTGATAAATAATAGCCAGATCGTTAGCACTGGCAAATAAACCGGCATGACCAGATACACCACCGGCCAAAGCTGCGCCCTGATCATGAACATAACCCACTAGCAAAGTTTTTCTGAAATACTTATCATCTTCTGTCGGTATGATCTGCTCCGGTTTAAAACGGTTACGTGGTAAAAAACCTGCGGTTTGCATACCCAATGGCTTATAAAAGTTTTCGTAGGTATATTGGTTTAAAGGTTCTTCGCTAATGTGTTCAACAATATCTTTCATCACATACATGCTGATATCGCTGTACACATATTTACCACGGGTTTTAATCGGCGAATTGAGCATCTTTGGCCACATAAAGTCTTTGAAAAAGCCTTTTTTGATATAATAGTTATCGGCCACTTTGGTTGGATAAGCCGCAGATGAATCCCTGCTGTAATCGCCTGTTTTTACATAATCATGAAAAGGAATGTAAGGGATAAAACCTGCCTGGTGCAACATCACTTCACGCACCTGAATATTGTTCATGGGTGTAGTACGCGCTTTCGGGATATAAGCGCCAATATTGGTATCCAGTTTCAGCTTTCCTTCTTCAAACAAACGCATTACCGCAGGGGTAGTTGCGGTTACCTTGGTTACCGAAGCCAGATCGAAAATATCGGTTACCTGATCAGGCACATGGGTATCGTAGGTATGGGTACCGTAAGCTTTATTAAAGATGACTTTACCATCTTTGGCAACCAAGACCACCAGTCCGGGTGTTGCTTTTTGCGCTATCGCTTCGGCAGCAATAGCATCAATCTCTTTTAAGTTATTCGAATTTAAACCCGCATCTTCAGGCACGGTGTATTTTAAGCGGGTGGCGGTTGTTGTAAAACCCAAGCCCATGGTATAACGCGCCGAGTAAGCTGTAGTTAATTTATTTGAAGCGGCAATTCCACCAAAAATATACTGCGGAACAATGGCTGCAGCATCCATATTGTTTTGACCTGTCCATACAATTGGCGATTTTAATAAATCGAATGATTTTAAACCAGGTCCGTTACCAAAAAAAGAAATGATTACCTGTTTATTTTTGCTGATACTGTTGATGAAATTGATGTATTTCGCTTTGCTTACATTTTGATCATCAATGGTAATTAGAATGGTATTAAAATATTTAAGATCATCTTCTAAATCGTTCAGGTTCACACTATCTTTATAAGAATCGGCAGAAAATGAAGTGATTTTACCATATTTATTGGCCAAACTATCGAACACGGTACTATAAGCAAAGCTCAGACTAACCGAAGCAATATTCTTTTTCTCCAATGATTTTAAAGGAATAATGCCCTCCTGATTGTTTAACAACACGGTTGTATTGGCTATGGCATTAGCAATAGCCAGTTTTTTCTCATTCGCTGTATGCTCCTGTGCGCAAGCCATTAAACATAAAATATTGCAGCAAAATGCTACAGCCAGGATACACAATCTATTTCGCTTCATATACTTTTTCTCCGTTCAGGTAGGTTTTTAAAACTTTGGTTTTTAATATGTTTTGTGGTGTTGATTTCAAAATATCGTGGTCGAGTATTACAAAATCGGCTAATTTGCCTTTCTCCAAACTGCCCTTTTCATGTTCTTCAAAATTGGCTTTTGCTGCCCAGATGGTCATTCCACGTAAAGCTTCTTCGGGTGTTAAGGCATTTTCCATCTGGAAGCCTCCTTTAGGGAAACCTTTTGCATCTTCTCTCACTGTTGCTGCATAAAACGTTAATAATGGATTAATGTTTTCGACCGGAAAATCGGTACCTAAAGGAATCCAACCATTTTGTTTTAATAATTGTTTGTACGCATAAGCACTTTTTAATCTTTCAGTACCTAAACGCTGTCCGGCCCAGTACATATCAGAAGTGGCATGCGTAGGCTGTACCGAAGGCACAATACTCGCCTTTCCAAAAAGATCAAAATCGTTCGCATTCACAACCTGGGCATGTTCAATCCGCCAGCGCTGATCGTTTTTGCCTTTTAAAATTTTATTGTAAATATTCAGGATTACCCGATTCGCCGAATCGCCAATGGCATGGGTGCACATCTGGAAATGATTGGCAGCAATTTTTGTGGCTACTTCTTCGAAATGTTTTTGATTGCTCAGCAAAAAACCCGTTTTATTGGGCATATCGCTATATGGATGCAACAGGCAAGCCCCGCGCGAACCTAAAGCACCGTCGGCATAAACTTTAAATGCCCGAACATTCAATCGGTCGGTTTTAATCGGCCCGCGGCTAAACAGGTATTTATAATTATCGGGTTCATCCGAAAGCATTACATAGAGCCGCATTTTGAGTTTATTCTCTTTCTGCAGTTTTTCGATAAAGTCGACCGCCAGATAACTTAAGCCGCAATCGTCAATGGTGGTTAAACCAGCAGCAAAGCAGTTTTTCTGCGCATCTATAAATATTTTTTCGGCTAGTTTAGCGTCTGGTGAAGGAATTTTACGTTCTACTAAAGCTACGGCATTATCAATTAAAACACCGGTGAGCTTTCCATTTTGGGTAAACATATCGCCACCTTCCAATTTCTGCTCGCCTTTAATACCGGCATCATCCAAGGCTTTTTGGTTGGCAATGGCCGCATGCCCATCGATACGGTTTAAGAATACCGGGCGATCTGGAAAAAGTGCCGTTAGTTTTTCATTTGTCGGGAAGGCTTTATTGTCCCAATCGTTTTGGTCCCAGCCATTACCGATTAACCAGCCATCGGGGTGCGTTTTAGCAAAATCAGTTAAGCGGGCAAGCACTTCATCCCAGGATTTTGTTTCCCTTAAATCGGCTGTTTGCAAACTTTGTCCATAGCCATAAAAATGGGCATGTGCATCTATAAAACCGGGATAAATAGCCTTACCGTCTGCATTAATTTCTTCTTTGCCCGCAAATCTGGCCCTGATATCCTCACTTTTACCCAACGCCAAAATTTTGCCCTCTTTTATAGCGAAAGCTTCAACCGTATCAAATGTATTGTTAACGGTATACACTTTTGCGTGATAGACAATTACATCAACTTTTTCCTTTTGGTTACAGGAGCTGAGCAGCAGAACAAAAAAAAGGCTGTATAAAATGGATTTCATATCGATAAAGATAGAAAATTGAAAGCATTTGGATTTGTAAATTCGGTTTTACAGAGGGTAGAATTTTTTGGCTCGGAAACACAGAATGCATGGATTTTATTTTCTTGGTTTCTTGCCACAGAAGCACCGAAAGTACAGCTTTCGTTCTCTTATTTTTTTTGCCACGGAAACACGGAAAGCATGGATTTTTAATTTACGCCTTGGCCTGTGCTTCACAGACAACCTCAATAACAACATTTTTGCGTAATAGATCCTGAAACAAGTTCAGGAGGACGACTCTTCGTAACCTGGATGATTGATTACTGCGTTTGTAATGACTGGCTCAAGTGAAATAAACCCGATGGAAGCGGTTCCGATCCTTCATCGGAATTAGCGGACAGCGGGACTACCCGAACCGACTGGCACCGGAACCTGCTTTTCAAAAAAAGAAAATAAGAAACTGAAGTATAAGCAATTAATTCGTTCTCAAACAGATTCTTTACGGCACTCCGCATGACAACTCAAGAAAAACAAGCCTGCCAGGCAATTAATTCTATTTAGCTACAGTCATTTACATGTTGAGTTTTAAACAAATCGGGTTCTTTAAGCTTATTTTGCATAATTTAGCGAATTCACTTTGCCATAATACATGACTGATATTATTCACTTATTGCCTGATGCTGTTGCCAATCAAATTGCTGCCGGAGAAGTTGTTCAACGACCTGCCTCAGCGGTAAAGGAATTGCTCGAAAATTCGATAGATGCCGGCGCAGATAAAATTCAACTGGTAGTAAAAGATGCCGGTAAGGCACTGATTCAGATTATAGATAACGGCTGTGGAATGAGCGTTACCGATGCCAGAATGTGTTTCGAACGCCACGCCACCTCGAAAGTAAAAAAAGCAGAAGATTTATTTGCCATCCGCACTATGGGTTTCCGTGGTGAGGCCATGGCTTCTATTGCGGCCATTTCGCAGGTAGAAATGAAAACCCGCAGGCATGAAGACGAAATTGGTACCTGCATTTCAATAGAAGGTGCACAGGTAACCAATCAGGAACCCGTAGCTACTTCCCCGGGAACACAGATTTCGATTAAAAACCTATTTTTTAATACGCCAGCCAGAAGAAACTTTCTTAAAAGTAATCCGGTTGAAATGCGCCATATTCTGGATGAATTTCAACGGGTAGCCCTGGCACATCCGGGGGTGTTTTTTAGTCTGCACCATGATGGAACCGAGATTTTTAACCTGCCAAAAGGCAATTTAAAACAGCGCATTGTCCACCTTTTTGGCAATAATTATAACGAACGTTTGGTTCCTGTTGAAGAGGAAACGACCATTATTAACCTAAAAGGATATATTGGCAAGCCTGCTTTTGCAAAGAAAACCAGGGGCGAACAGTTCTTTTTTGTGAATAACCGCTTCATTAAAGATCCTTATTTGAACCATGCGGTAAGCTCTGCTTTTGAAGAGTTACTGCCTGATGATAGTTATCCACTCTATGTACTGTTTATTGAGATCGATCCGTCGAAAATCGATGTAAACGTACATCCTACTAAAACAGAGATTAAATATCTGGACGAAAAGTCGATTTATGCCATCATGAAATCGGCCGTAAAACGTTCCATTGGCCGGTATAACATTGCACCAACCTTAGATTTTGATCAGGAAACTGGCTTTAGCAATATGATTACCCATAAAGCGGTTGAAGATATTGTACCACCGAGCATTAATTTTAATCCAGATTTTAATCCTTTTGCCAGCGATAGCAGTTCTACATCTGGTTATGCTACTTCACCGAGAAATTATGAAGCCAAACCAAGTGCTAAAAACTGGGGCTCGCTTTACGAAATAACAGAACAGCCTATTGTAGAGCAAACCTCTATTTATGCGGATGAAACTGTTTTAGAAACCAAGCAAAAGCAGTACATGCAATTGCACAACCGTTATATTGTTTCGCAGATTAAGTCGGGATTAATGGTAATTGACCAGCAAATGGCACATGAGCGGATCCTTTACGAACGTTTTCTCGTACATCTGGATGACCGCAAAGGTGCATCGCAGCAGAGTTTATTTCCTCAAACCATTACACTTAATGCCAACGATTTTGAACTGGCTAAAAGTTTACTGGATGATATAAAAAGTTTAGGCTTTGATGTACGGGAATTTGGGAAAAATACGTTGGTAGTAGAAGGTGTTCCTGTTGACCTGGGCAGCAGTAACATTAACGAAACACAGTTATTTGAACAATTGATTGAGGGCTTTAAAAACTCACAACAAGAATTAAAACTAAGCAAACGCGACAGCCTTGCCAGGAGTTTAGCAAAAAACAGTGCCATTAAAGCAGGAACGAGCCTTGGCCAGGAAGAAATGAATACCTTGATTGATGAACTTTTTGCCTGTAAAACGCCTAACTTTAGCGTGAGTGGTAAACCGATTATCCAAACCATTACTTTGGCAGAACTGGATAAAAAGTTTGAGAAAGGTTAGAAAGGTCGGAGGTCCGGAGTCGGAGGTCGGAAGACTAAGAGAAAAAGTCGGAGGTCAGGGGTCCGAAGACCGAAGATTGATTGGCATAGCAGAAGTTGAAGCCAACTAAACAGTTAACCAGCTTAAACAATTAACCAGGTTAAGCGTTTGGAGTTGGGCGTTTGGAGTATTAAGCTGGAATTCAGGAGAAGTCTGGTGATTAACGGTCATACAAAACTTAGATGCCCTTAGGTTTCTGAGGTGGTAAAAAAATTTGGAGTTAGGCGTTTAGCGTCGATTAACCCTTTTAAAAAATAACCGATTTTTAAAATTAAATGAATAACATATATATTCCACCAGTAGTAAAAAACCTACTGATTATTAACATCTTATTTTTCGTGGCTAGCTACCTGCTAACAACGCTCCACCTTGATGATCGGTTAGCAGTATATTATTTTGATTCTCCGAAGTTTGAGTTATGGCAGCCGATTAGCTATATGTTTATGCACGGTGGCATAGCACACATCTTTTTTAACATGTTTGCATTGTATTCCTTTGGAAGTTTGTTAGAATCGAGATGGGGAGGCAAAAAATTTATTATCTTTTATTTTATTACCGGATTAGGAGCACTTGCATTACAATGGGCCGTACAAGCTTACGAAGTACACCAGATTATCGGTAGTGCCACTAATAACGGAAAGATAAATCTTACCGCATTATTTCAGGGAGAGTTTAATACACAACAACTTTCAATGGCACAGGCGGTTACGTTACGCAGCATTTATTTCGGCGGCATGGTTGGTGCCTCTGGTGCTATTTTTGGTTTACTGGTGGCCTTTGGCATGCTTTATCCAAATGCCGAGCTGCTAATTATGTTTATTCCGGTTCCGGTAAAAGCAAAATATATTATACCAATTTATATTTTAGTAGAGTTATCTTTGGGTGTTGCCCAGTTTGAGGGCGATTCTATTGCCCATTATGCCCACCTTGGGGGCGCTTTAATTGGCTTTATACTGGTTAAAATATGGAAAGACAAAAACGATACATTTTATACACTCTATGAATAATACTTTCAAAGATTTAAAATACAAGGTTTTTCAATCGGGCAACCCATTGTTCTTTTACATTGGGATTAATGTAATGTTGTTTTTAATTATCGCTGTTTTTGGTGTATTTAGCAAGCTAAGTGGCCAAGGTAACACAGTTGATTTATTTGTAAGCGATTATTTAGGTTTACCTGCCAGTATTTCAAAATTACCTGAGCGATTTTATACCATATTTACCTATATGTTTATTCATGACGGGATTCTTCATATCCTGTTCAATATGCTTGGTTTATTCTGGTTCGGTAACATCTTCATGAATTTCTTAAAAAGCCGTCAGTTTCATTTTGTTTACCTGGCGGGTGGTTTATTTGGAGGTTTATTTGCTGTTGCCGCATTAAATATATTTCCGCTTTATGCCAGCGGATTAGCAGGCGTAACCATTGTAGGGGCATCTGCCGCAGTAATGGCCATTATTTTTGCCGCAGCAACGCTGGTACCGAATTACACCATCATGTTGCTTTTCTTTGGTGAGGTTAAAATTAAGTGGATTGCCATTGTCTATTTCATCCTCGATTTTATTGCCATCGGATCAGTAAATGCAGGTGGAAGTTTAGCCCATATTGGTGGTGCACTTTTAGGATTCACCTTTATTAAAAGTTTGCAAAGCGGAAGAGACTGGAGCAAAATTTTTGAGCGCAAACCAAAACTAAAAGTAGTTCGGAATGAGAAACCGGTTAAAAAACCTGAATTTAAAGGCGGTGTTTCTCAGCAGGAAATAGATGCCATTTTAGATAAAATATCAACCTCAGGATACGATAAATTAACAGCGGTAGAAAAAGAAAAACTATTTAAGGCAAGTAAAGATTAATGGCCACAAAAAAGAAGAAATATAGTTTTATGGATAAACTCCTTTTGCCCATTGCTGTTGCATTGGCAATTGCGATGCTTTTGGGGGTTCTCGCCGGTAATATGGATCCAAGAGCGCACACCATTATTGCTTTTTTCGGACTGGCCTACCCTTTTGTTTTATTCGCTAATATTATCTTTCTGGTTTGGTGGCTTTTAAGCAAAAAATGGGTTTTCGCAATCGCCACCATTTTGATTATTGCGCTTGGTGCTAAAACGTTAAAGGCCACCTTTGCCATTGGAGGTGATGAAGGTGGCGCGGAAAAGGCAGAAAACAGCATCAGAATGATGACTTATAACGTGCATAGTTTTAAATTATATGGCCAGGACAATACCGAATCGGTAAAAGAAAAAATGCTTCAGGTGGTAAAAGATCAAAATCCAGATATTATCTGTTTTCAGGAATTTTTTACCCGTTATAAAGGCGCATTTGACACGGTTGACAGCTTAAAAGCACTTTTGAATACAAAATACTACTACTTCGTACCAACCAATAAAAATGATTACGAAGCCACTGGCTTAGCCATATTCTCTAAATTCCCGATTAAAGATTCTGGTAAAATCCCTTTTGTTGAAGGTTTGGCTGGTAACATGAGTATTTATACCGATTTAAACATTAAAGGAAAAACCCTGAGGGTTTATAATGTACATTTTCAGTCGATATCTTTCGAAAAACAGGATTACGAATACCTGGACAAAGTGAAGGAAATGAATACCGAACTCCAGCCATCTAAACGGATTTTAAGAATGCTGAAAAGTGCTTTTTTAAAACGTAGCGGTCAGGTAGATATTATGAAGAAGGAGATGGCCACCTGTAAAACGCCTTACCTCATTGCAGGCGATTTTAACGATACGCCAGCATCTTACGTGGTTACTCAAATTACTGCCGGATTAAACAACAGCTTTATTAAAAAGGGAAACGGGTTTGGCAAAACCTATAATGGCAAATTCCCTAATTTTCAGATCGATTATATTGCCACCTCTAAAGAACTGGAGGTATTAAATTACAAAATTACCCAGGCCAAATTATCCGACCACTTCCCGGTACGCAGCGATTTGAGGTTTGTACCTTAATTTCTATTAAATATTCCCGTTGACTGAAGTCAACGGCTAAGAAAAATCCCTCTTAGCCAACCGAGACCAGGCAAAAAATTTTCTTACCATACATCAACATTAGACTTACCGCTTATCTGCATATTTGCCCTATAAAATTTAAAAAAAACATTCAAAAATATGAGCTTAATAGATGCCCTAAACTGGCGTTATGCCGTTAAGAAAATGAACGGTCAACCTGTTGAACAAGAAAAGGTTGATAAAATTATTGCTGCAGCACATTTGGCACCAACATCATCAGGTTTACAGCCGTTTAAAGTTATCGTGGTAACCAACCAGGAGTTGAAAGAGAAAATTGCGCCGATTGCTTTTAACCAGTCGCAGGTGATCGATTCTTCTCACCTATTGATTTTTGCCGCTAACGAAAACTACACAGAAGAAGGTATTGATGCCGTTTTCAGCAGAATGAATGCGGAGCGTGGCTTACCAGAAAGCGGAACTGATGCATACAAAGCGCAGTTAAAAGGTATGATCTTATCCAGAACTGCAGAAGAAAACTTTAACCACGCAGCCCGTCAGGCTTATATCGGTTTCGGTATTGCTATTGCAGAAGCCGCTTTGTTAAAAGTTGATGCTACTCCAATGGAGGGCTTTAATGGTCCGGCTTTAGATGAACTTTTAGGTTTAGATAAAAAAGGATTAAAAAGTGTTACCCTATTGCCTTTAGGGAACAGAGACGAAGCCGGCGACTGGCTGGTAAACCTTAAAAAGGTACGTTCACCTAAAGAAGAATTCTTAATCGAATTTAAATAACAGGCAAACAACATCATAATTTGAAACCAGCCGCTAAAATAGCGGCCGGTTTTGTTTTAGAACATATTTTGATGACGGCTTCCAATGTATCGTCCTGCTGAACTTATTTCAGCATCCTTATCGGTTGTTTCAAGATCCTGAAACGAGTTCAGGACGACGGTATGCAGAGTATTAAAGAGACCCGCATTTGTAATGTGGCTATCAACTATTTTCGTGGCGATAAAATCGCCCTTCTCCTCCCATCCTCGTTACAAGCGAGGACGATGATAGCGAGAACCACATCTGTAATGTGGCTATCAACCATTTCGTGGTAGTAAAATCGCTCTTCCTCCTCATCTTCGTTACAAACGAGAACAATGAACATTGGAATTTTTGTAAAAAAATGTTAAACATCATCACATTTTATGTGCTCTATTTATAATTGGATATATTTACGGGCTTAGCATTTAATATCCAATCCATGAAGATTTTTAGATTATCGTTTATAATACTTTCACTTTTATCAGCACTAAGTTTTTCTTCTTCGGCCCAAACCGATACCATCAGCATAAACAGCATCATTACCAAAACGAATAAGGTATTGAGCGATTATCCTGCTGAAAAGATTTATCTTCATTTTGACAAACCATATTACGCGGTAGCCGATACCGTTTGGTTTAAAGCCTACGTTACCGAAAACCAGAATTTCTTATCTGCAATTAGTAAAATCATTTATGTGGATGTGATTAACCAGAAAGATTCGCTTATCCAAACCTTAAAATTACCCATTACAGGTGGTTTTGCCTATGGCAGTTTCCCTTTAGATCAGATCAACTATAAACAAGGAAATTACCACATCAGGGCGTATACCTTATGGATGCTTAACACTGAAGATCCGGCTTATTTTAACAAGACTTTTTATGTGGGAGAAGCAATAGACAAGGAAGTAAAAACCCATATCACTTATAAAAACACCTCTACCGATAAGTTAGAAAAAATTGATGCACGCGTACAATTTAAAGATGCCAACAATAAACCTTATGCCAATAAAAATGTAAGCTGGCAAGTGGTAACGAGTTATACGGTTATTGCCAAAGGAAGGGGCACCACAGATGCCAGCGGTTATTTAACAATAGCCATGAGCAATGCACAAAAGGCAGAATATCAATTACAAAAAGGCGAACTGATTACCAGCATTAATACCACCGATAAAGATGTGGCCAACAGTAGCTTTCAGCTTAAAAACGCGATTGTAAGCAAAGATTTTCAATTTTTTCCCGAAGGGGGAAGTTTAATTGCCGGCCTAAGCAACAAAGTAGCCTTTAAAGCCATTAAAAGTGATGGTTTAGGCATTAACTCAAAAGGCACGGTAACTGATAATGATGGCAAAACTGTAGCTACTTTTACTGCGCAGCATTTAGGAATGGGCAGTTTCAGCTTATTGGCGGAAGCCGGAAAAACCTACAAAGCGGCAGTTACCTATGCCGACGGTACCACTCAAAATTATAATTTGCCTGCAGTTGCTGCAAATGGCGTTGCGGTAAATATAGATAACAGCAGTGCAGATAATATAGCCATAAAAATTGCAGCAAATGATGCTTTCTTTGAGCAAAATCAAGGTAAAAAGCTTTATTTAATTGCGCAGAGTAAAGGTGTTATCTGCTATGGGGCACAAACCGCATTATCAAATAAAGAATACAATACCACCGTACTTAAATCTAAATTCCCAAATGGAATTGCCCAATTTACCCTGTTTAATGAATTTGGTAAACCACTAAGTGAGCGATTGGTGTTTGTTCAGCATAAAAACACAATGGCAGTAGCCTTAACCAGTGCTGCCACCACCTACGGAATTAAGAAAAAGGTTAAAATAAATGTGGCGGCTAAAAAAGATGGCGCCCCGGTAGAAGGTAGCTTCTCGGTAGCTGTTGTAGATGAGTCGAAGGTTCCATCAAACGAAGATGCTACCAGTACCATATTAACAGGACTATTATTAAGCAGCGATGTTAAAGGTTATATCGAAAAAGCAAATTATTACTTTAATGCACCCGATGCGAAGAAAAATGCAGATTTAGATGTATTGTTGCTTACCCAGGGCTATCGCAGTTTTAAATACACTGATATTATTGCCAATAAATTACCTAAAATAGATTTCTTACCCGAACAAGGCATCGAAATTTCGGGTATTTTAAGACAGAATAACGGCATTCCGGTTAGAAAAGGAGCATTGTTATTATCCATTCCCGACAAACGTTTTAATTTAGAAGCGACCACAGATCCTGTAGGGAATTTTAAATTCCAAAACCTGATGTTTAATGACTCATCTAAAGTTACCATTACGGCTAAGTATAATGTAAACTATAAAAACATGACCTTAAGCTTAAATGGTGCGCCAGTGCCTACACTAACCAGAAACTTTAGTGCAGCTGAGGAGGTTTTAAATATTGATAGTGCGCTAACCAGTTATTTAGATAACAGCAAAAGACAATACGCTTATTTACATACTTTGAAAGACGTAAATATTAAAGCGGCAGTAATTCCGAAAGTCAGCCATAAAGATTACCCGGCCTTAAGCGGACTGAGCCAAATGGCCGACCATGAAGTGAGCGGCGATAGACTAAAAGGTTGTGGCTTACTGATTAACTGTTTACAGGGCATGTTACCGGGTGTAACCTTTGTAGATAATAATTTTTATGTGACGAGAGATTATAACCAGGGTAAAAAGATCCCCATGGGAATTTTTATTAACGGAATGAATGTTGACGTAAACCAGATTAATACTTTAGATGCTAACCAGCTCGAATCTGTTGAAGTGTTCTTAAGAGATGATTTAGGCCTGGTTAACCGTGCAAATAATGTAAACGGGGTAATTGTATTCAATCAAAAGAAAGCGCCTAAAGGCACTAAAATATCTAAAGCACAGCTGATGGATATGTTACCAAAATACTATGAGCTAACCTTTTCACCACAGGGTTACAACAAAGAAAAACAATTCTATTCTCCAAAATATGATGTGCCTGCCAGCACGAACCGCAACGATTTAAGAACCACCATTTATTGGAATCCAAAAGTTGTTACTGATGCAACCGGTAATGCTTCGTTCGAATATTATAACGCAGATGGTAAAGGCCAGTATAAAGTAATTATTGAAGGTATAGATGCCAACGGAAACTTAGGAAGATCGGTATTTAAGTATCTGGTTAAGTAGAGGGGTAATGGGAAATGTAAGATGGATGATGGAGTAAAACATGATGCCAATGGCTGAAATGGAAAATGTAAGATGGATAATGGAGTAAAAAGATGATGCTTATGGCTTAATAATGGAAAATGTAAGATGGATGATGGAATTTTAGCTATCGATTAGCCCCTCATCCACCTTACATTCTTACCTCTTACATTTTACATCATCCATCTTACATTTTTACATCTTACATCCTAAACCACCTCAAATGGAAGCTTCTCGCCATTCAATCCTGCTATTATATTCTTAACAATAATCTGGGCCATGGCTGCTCTGGTTTCTTCGGTAGCTGAGCCAATGTGTGGTAAAACAGCAACATTTTCCATTGACAGCAAAGGATTATTTTTATCCATCGGTTCGGGGTTCGTTACATCCAAACCTGCTCCCCATATTATTTTCTTTTCCAAAGCTTTGATCAAATCCTTTTCGTTATGGATAGCACCTCTGGCCGTATTAATGAAAATTGAATTGGCTTTCATCTGCTTAAAAACATCAAGTGTAAATTTATCCTTGGTTTCGGGTGTTAGTGCGGTATGGACAGAGAGTACATCACTTTGCGCCAAAAGCGTTTCGAAGGATACATACTTTGCACCGATTTCTTTTTCAGCTTCTTCATTACGCGATCTGTTGTGATAAATTACGGGCATTTGATAAGCACCGATGCATTTTTTGGCCATCTCCAGTCCAATTTTACCCAGGCCAAAAATCCCAAGGGTTTTGCCGTTCACCTCAATCCCAAGTTCGGGTGTGGGCTCATAGTTTTTCCACTCGCCTTTAATGATTTTTTTGTGTGCGAAAAAGGCCTTCCGCGATACCGCAAGCATTAATAAAAAAGCAGTATCGGCAGTTGCCTTGCTCAAAACCCCAGGGGTATTCCCAATCGGGATATTCAATTTTTTGGCTGCAGCTACATCTACCTGATCGTATCCTACAGAGTGTAGCGCAATCACCTTTAAATGGCTACAGGCTTTTAAAAATGCAGCATTAATTTTATTCGGACCCACGCTGATTAAGGCATCCTGATCCTGACAGGCCGCTATCAGTTCTTCTGCTGTAATCTGCCGGTTTTCTTTCCATTGGGTGATGGTTATATTGTTTTCTTCCAGTTCTTTTATTCCAACTGAAGCGATGTTGCCACTTATAAATACTTTCATGTTTTATTTAACACTAAAAATTATCAGGTGTTTTTAATCATTTAAACTACCACCAAATCACTTTATTTAACGGTGGCCGTAATTACCTGATAAGTATTTGCACTAAAGTAGCCCAAAGCCTGATTGGAGATGTTTGAAGTTGGATTGGCCGGAGTGGTTCCCTGGTTTGGCCCACGGTTGGATTGCTGACTCAAAGCATACCAATAATCGAAAATATTCGAATCGATACACTCCATTTCTATTTTAATCTTATCGTTCGAATTCAACTCATCACTGTCGTGATCGTTGGTAGGTGGTTTAAAAAATAACTGGATCCTTAAGTCGTTTCCATTTGTTAAACGATCGTTATTTACATAAAAACGCTCTGATAAAATATCATTAACATACAGGTTGAAATGATAAAAATTGGTTTCGTTGGCCGGATCTTTAAAGAATACGGCAGCGGTTTTACGCTCTCTCCCAAAGAAAAAGTTTTTAATCACGCCTATCGAATCCATTTTAACCACATTGGGCATTTTCGAACTGGCCGTGTAAGTTTGCCCTTCGGCAGTAACATTTAAATTATAGGTAACACCAGGTACGCCCTTCATCTTGTTGATATAAGTACCAGGGGTGCCAGCTTCTTTAAATACAAAAGTATTTCCCTTATTATCGGTAACCGTAACTGAAGCACCCGAAACTTTCGGAAAAATATTGGTTTCGGTGTAACCGATGGTTTTGCTGATCTTAATCTGTTGATCGATCAGCGAATCGTTAATTCTACCTTCAATTACCAGCTGAGGATCGGCATTTTCCGTATCAATTTCAATAATTTTCTTACAACCTGTTAAACAGAAAGCAAACAGCGAAAAGTATATAATCAGTTTTTTCATCCTTTTAAAATTTAAAGTTCCAGGTAATTGATGGAATAAGACCGAATAGCGAAGTTTGCTGGGCAGCAGTTTTACCCGGATGATCCGGGTCGGTAATAAACTCAATGGCGTAAGGATTTTTGCGGGCAAGTAGATTGTAGATACCAAAATTCCAGCTCGACTGGTATTTCTTCCTCACCTTTCCTTCAAGGGTTGCACTCACATCTAAGCGCATGTTGTAAGGCATACGACCCGCATTTCTTTGCGTATAATAGTAGGCCATTTGTCCACCAACACTATATTTTCCTGCCGGATAGGTTACGGCATTACCTGTGCTGTAAATAAAGCTTGAAGAGAAAGTCCACCGTTTGGTCATGTTGTAAATACCAACCACTGAGATATCATGTGTACGATCCTGCCTTGCCGGAAAATATTTACCATCATTAAGTTCTGTAAACTTACGCTCCGTGCGCGATAAGGTATAACCCACCCAACCATTCAGCTTGCCAAATTTTTTCTTAAAAAACAACTCCATTCCATAAGCCCTGCCTATTCCATATAAAAGTTCTGATTCTACATTGGAGTTGGCCAATAATTCGGCTGCATTTTTATAATCGATCTGGTTCTGAAGCCACTTATAATAAATCTCACCTGAGAGTTCATAATTATTATCCTGGATATTTTTAAAATAACCCAAAGCCACCTGATCGGCTATTTCGGGCTTGATATTATTGCTGCTCAACACATACTGATCGGTTGGCGAACTAGAGGTGGCATTGGTTAAAATATGTACATTTTGTGTATTGCGGTTGTAAGAAGCCTTAATCGAATTTTCTTCATTAAACAGATAACTTACCGAAAAACGTGGCTCGAGGTTAAAGTAATTTTTATGGAATTTACCCTTAGCTACATTTTCAGTCGATATGATATTTCCATCAGCATCATAGGTGCTAAAATTACCAGGCCCCATTAAAGAAAAAGCCGCCAAACGCACGCCATATAAAAAGTTTAAATGTTCGTTTACCGCCCACTCATCAGAAATATAAGCAGCCGATTCGATCCCGTAACGCCTTTCCTGTGTCAGCGAATTCACCTGCGATGCTTCATCGCTGTCGATATCGATCGGAGAGATGCGGTGCTGAGTGGCGTTTACCCCAAAACGAAGGGTATGTTTATTGCTGAAATACTGAAAATCTTCTTTAAAGTTAAAATCGCGTACCAATGAGGTGGCCTTAAAATTGGTGGCATCATTTAGCAAGCGAACGGTATAATTATAGTTATTGTAAATTAACGAGGTATTGGAAAACAAACGGTCGTTAAAAATATGGTTTAAACGGATGGTGGTGGTTACATTCCCCCAGTTGTTCTCAAACAGGTCTTTAACACCAATATTATCTTTACCGAAATAGCCGGAAATGTAAATGGTATTTTTATCATTGATTTTATAATTCGCCTTGGCATTAATATCGTAAAAATTTAAAGTACTGCCGTTAACGGATGAATCTGGCGAAGCCCTTAAAAACAGATCGATATAAGTCCTGCGGAAACTCACCATAAAGGAGCCCCTGTCCTTTACAATCGGCCCTTCTGCTTTTAAACGCGAAGCAATTAAACCAATACCGCCCTGAAATTTAAACTCTTTATTATTCCCATCATCCATTTTAACATCTAAAACCGACGATAAACGACCTCCATATTGTGCAGGCATACCACCTTTATATAAGCTTACATCTTTTATGGCATCGGCATTAAAAGTAGAGAAAAAGCCAAGTAAGTGTGATGAGTTATACACGACAGCCTCATCCAGAATAATTAAATTCTGATCGGCAGCTCCACCGCGAACATAAAAACCTGTATTCCCTTCACCGCCAGATTTTACGCCGGGCAACAGCTGGATGGTTTTTAAGATATCCTTTTCGCCAAGCAACACCGGGATAGAATTAAGCGATTTCATATCAATCCTTTCCAGGCCCATCTGCGCACTTTTAACGTTGTCGTTTTTACGGTTGTTGGCACTTACCGTCACTTCGTCTAAATCGTTTGCACTCTTTAATTCCTCATTTAACTTGGTATCTTTTGTTAAATTGATGGTTTTAACAACGGATGTGTAACCCGTATAACTTATCGCCACGGTATAGGTACCTTCGGTTTGTGTTAATGCAAAATAACCATAATTATTGGTTAGGGTTGCAGCTGTAGAAGCGCCGGAAATCCTTACCGTTGCACCAATCAAGGTTTCGCCTGTGCCTGCATCGCGAATGGTGCCGCTAAGGGTAATTTTTTTTTGAGCAAAAATAGTTGTGGAGAGAAAAAGAAGGGAGAATAAAGCTAAGTAGTATTTTATGAGCATATCGGCTACTATCTAATTTTTAAGGTGGAAACCAAATGTACGAAATCCCAGCCCTATTAATGGGTAACGGTGAATTTCTTAATACAAGTTTGGTTTTTACTTATTAATAACGGGATAAATGGCAATATGGTGTGAGCGTAACCGGTATGGACTTAAATGATCTTTACCCGCCTGCTGAAAGCTGATCAATTTTGAAGATTCTTTAGGCATATGACAGTCGATACAATTGCTACTGAGCGCTCCTTTTGCTAAAGTGATTTTGCTGTGATTGGTGCTTTTGTGGCAATTAATACAACGCTGCGAGTAAAGGCTTAAATTCCCTTTAATATTTTCGTGTGAATTGTGGCACGATTGGCAAGTCATGTTTTCGCTTTTCCGATAACAATTACTTCCCTGTAACATGGCGCTTTGATTACCGTGAACATCAATATTACCTCCACCAAAACCTGTAAAATCCTGCGAATAATAGGCATCCAGATCGTCGCCGGGCTGGAAACCGAATACAGATCGCTGTGCCACCAAAGTATTGCCCGAATGACAAACGGCGCAAACATCCATTTTCTGTTTACGCGTAAGTGTTTTAAACAGGGTGATAAATTTCGCAGTCTTTTCTTCAGGATTTTCCATATGGAACACCACGTGCTGTTTGCCCGGCCCGTGACAGCGCTCGCAATCTATCCCATAAATGATAGAACCTTTCTCCATTTCCTCATCTTTTGAAAAAGTAGATGTTTGAGTGAGCTTAATATCTACATAGGAAGCATGACACTCCAGGCAGCGGCTGGTTATTGCCCGGTCATAATAAAAACTTTCTTTCGGAAAACCAGGACTGATGGCCCAATTCTGAATGGCAGTAAAGTACGACAAAGGCAATTCATACAATTTCTTTCCCTGCCAATAAGCATAAGTAAAAGCCTTTTCGCCCGAGCCGAATTCGATATCGAATTTTTGGGAACGAACTGCTTGGCCATCCTGATAAGCCACCTGAAAAATACCACTATCTCTTTTTTCGATCACCACTTTTTGGTGTGCGCTGAACAAAAAACTGTTCGAATCGGGTGCAAAAACCTTTAACAATTGTGCATCTACCACAGGTTTAGAGGTAAGTCCGTGCGCACTATGCGCATAAGACTGTGATAAATCTTTATGGCATTTCACACAGGTCGCCGCTCCGGTATAGGCCTCACCTCTTACATCTACGGGTAATTGATCAGCCACATTCATACATCTCGACAGCACGATGATTGCAACGGCAATTGCCCCTAAAATAAACAGGATACGTTTTGCGCCTTTCAAGATGATGTTTTGTTTTTATTTTACAAATTGAATATAACCAAAATTATAACCGCCTGCAGCGGTTAAAATCTTAATTTTTTGTTTGCCTGCTTTTAAAGCTACCTTTTTAACTTCAAAAGTGCTAAACTTTTTAGGGTCTCCGGTATTAGGGATCACAACATTCTGAGCAACTTGTTTACCATCAACAATAATGTTAATCCTGCCTGCGGCATTATCGGCTGCAGCATTTATTTTTAACGTGTACGTTCCTTTTTGCGACACATTTACGGTGTACTGTAACCACTCTCCTTTTTCGATATGGTTTACATAATACTTTTCGTACTGTGTAGAATCTTTTGCAATATCTACACCATCATTCCGGTAAATCCGGCCGCGGTTACCTGCACTTCGTTTTCCGGTTGAGGTATGGTAATCGGCTGTATCTGTATCAAAGTAAGCTTTGCCATTTTTACCTAAATCGTAATCTACAGCATACACTATACTTTTATTTTTGATTAAACTGGTCTTGAAAGGTTTGGTTCCATTGCTAAAGGGCTGGCGGATCATGGCATCGATCACATCGTGGTGGATGATGGTGTTTTCTAATCTCGAATAAATAGCCAGCTCCATTAAACCGCTGTACACATTGCTATCTTTAGGCTTATTTCCACCGTTATTCAGGTACTTCACCAGTGCATCATAATTAGGATTGGATTTAATTTCCATCGGATTATTGCCGCCGATTTTTTTCAATGGCCACCAGGACCAGCCGATATTATTTTTTTCTAATAGATGGATGGCATCCGTAAACCAAACATTCGAATTTTCGCCCGTTTCGCCCAGCCAAACCGGAACGTTCTGTTCATCTCTGGCTTTAATAATATGGGCTATTGAAGCCTGATCATTATAATTCCAGTATTTGTGGTAGCTCAGTACCATGTTTTTGTCCCAAAGCGGGAAAATGCCGTTGTAATTATTCCCCCAGCCATTTCCTTCGATAATAATGATGTGTTTTTGATCAACTTCACGGATGGCTTTGGTAATCTCGACCATTAACTTACGCAAAGGCGCATTCACTTTTTCTTTCGTTCCGTTTTTATCTTCTTCAGGATTGGTGAAACCATAATTAGGCTCATTCAAAATGTCGTATGCACCAATGTAAGGTTCATCTTTATATCGTTCGGCCAGTTTTTTCCAAAGTGCTATGGTTTTTTCCTGGTTAGCCTCACTATCCCATAAATACGGTTTGGAGGGATCACGGTCGGCGATGTTTAGATCGTTCCCTTGTCCGCCGGGTGCAGCGTGTAAATCTAAAATGAGGTACATGTTATTGGCCTTACACCACGACAACAAACTATCGGTTAAAGCAAAGCCTTTTTCCAGCCAGGTATTTTTACCGGCAACAGGTTCTTTATCTACCGGCAAGGTATACAGATTGTAATGCATAGGGAGGCGGATGGAATTAAAGCCCCAGCGTTTCATGGAGTCCACATCGATTTTGCGCATGTGATTGGCCAGCCAGGCATCGTAAAACTCCTGGGTTTGTTTTGGGCCCATCAATTCTTCTATGCGCTCGCGAATCCGATACTGTTGTGCCTCTTTATTGATTTTGAGCATATAACCCTCTTGCAACATCCAGCCACCTAAACCAAAACCACGGAGTAAAACATTCTCCCCTTTTTGGTTCACTATTCTTTTACCATCGGCTTTTAAAAAACCCTGACTAAACCCTGTAAACGAAACGGTACTGAGCAGAAAAATATATAATATCGATTTTGTGAAAGACATAAAAATAAGATTAGGTTTTAGAGAATTACCAGATATAAGTGGCTACAGATCCTTTATCGAGTGTTGCAACGAGCATTTTGCCATTAAAACCAATGTTAAAGGTATTGGCGTTTTTTCCACTATTGGCTACAATTAAAACATGTTTACCATCTGGGGTTTTAAAGGCAACATTGGGCAGATCGGTCAAATCATTTGTAGCTACCCGAACAGCACCCGGTCGTACAAATTTAGAAGCATGCGCAATGGAATAATAAGCCAGGTTCCTGCTATAGGTATCTTGATCAATCGTTACTGCACCCTGGCACATCGAACAACCGCCCCTGTCGGTATAAGGTTTATTTTCAGGATCGGCAGCTAAATTCCATTCAAGCACATTTTTGCTCCAGTTACGGGTAGCCCCGATAATTAAGCGCCTAACGGGATTCACAATTTTAATATCTGTAGCATCTGGCTGTTCAACGACCATTTGCTCCGAGAAGTAAATATTCTTATCAGGATGGGCATTGTGCACATCACTTAAAGCTTCGATCTTTCCCCCATACAAATGAAAGGCAGATCCATCGATATATTTTTTGGCTTCAGGATCATCTAAAATGCTAATCGGGTAATCGGGCCGGTCGGCATTATGGTCGTAAACAATAATTTTGGTTTTGATATTGGCTTTGGCAAATGCAGGGCCTAAGAATTTTTTTACAAAAAGTGCCTGATCTGGTGCAACCATCAGCAAGCTAGGGTTATTGCCCGGATGCAAAGGTTCATTTTGAACGGTAACCGCATCAACAGGGATTCCTTCTTTTTGCATTTCCTTTACATACCGCACAAAATATCTGGCGTAAGCATTGTAGTATTCGGGTTTTAACATCCCGCCACGGGCATCGTAAGTGGTTTTCATCCATAAGGGGGGAGACCATGGCGAACCCATAATTTTTAACTTTGGGTTTATAGCCAGGATTTCCTTCATTACCGGAATCACATCCACTTTATCGGGGCCCAGGTCAAATTTAGCCTGCGTTAAATCGGTTTGACCTTCTGGAAGGTCGTTGTAAGAAAATACTTTTTCATTTAAATCGGAAGCGCCAATGCTTAGCCTGATGTAACTTACCCCAATGTTGTTTCCATCGGTAGCAAATAATTCTTTGAGTAAGGCAGCCCTGGCTTGTGCCGACATTTTAATGATATGTTGTGCACTTCCACCGGTTAAGGCATAACCAAAACCATCGATAGTTTGATAGGTTTCTTTATCGTTTACGGTAATGCTTGGCCAATTGTTTTTTGTAGCCGTAAAACTTAAAGCGGCTGCCTGCCTGGCGAATAAAACAGACCGATCTGCTTTGGTCAGCCAAACTTCAGGCTGGTTTTGGGCAATAACAGCAAAGGAAGGAAAGGTAAAAACAGCAACAATAAAAAGGCGAAAAGCTTTGGTAGAAAGCATAGATAAATGATGATCAGATTAAAAAAAACAGGAAGAAAGATTTCGCTTTCTCCCTGTTAACAATTAAACATTAAGCGTGCATAGATGAGATTTTATTTGGTACCACCCCATTCTTTATTCTGCTCGATTTTGGTGTTATTCAGTTCGCCTTGCGGAATAGGAAAAACTTCGTGACGTCCAGCAATGAAACCTTTCGAAGCCAATGTTGCAGCAGCTTTGCCCCAACGTACAAGATCAGGAAAACGCTGGCCTTCGCCTGCTAGTTCCAATCTTCTTTCTTTTTCAATGTTGGCCTGTGTTACGGCAACGGGATTTAATCCTACCCTTGCACGAACGGCATTAAGCAAAGCATAAGCCCTTGAGCCTGCGCCTACTGCCGCACCGGCATTCATCAAAGCTTCAGCCTCCATTAAATAAGTATCGGCCAAACGGATTTCGTATTCATCTATTCCGAAATTTAACTCTGGTGTATTTGCGGCTGCCTGGGTAGTTAAGCCCATGTACTTAGCAAAGAAATACCCTGTGTTATTGTACCCGGCAGTGTACTTGGCAATACCATTAGTTTGCAAACTATCTAAGTTGGCTACCGTGGCCGCATTTCTCGGATCGAAATGGATGAAATCAAAAAAGGCTTTTGTAAATACAAGGAAACTATAGCCGCTAAAATAATCAGGAGCAGTAGAAACCGTTTTGCTATATCCACGTGGACCCGTTGTGATGGATAATAAATTACCTTCGCTATTACCGGCTGCAGACCAGTTACCGTTAGATTTATTGCTGTGCACAAACTCTATGATGGCTTCTGAATTGAATTTATTGCTTGGTTTCCACAAATCACCAAAATTAGGAATAAGCTTGTAGCCATAAACCGAAGGTGAAACACCAGGTGCAGTGCCGTTTACCACAGCAAACTGATCTGCAGCTGCCTGCCATTTTTTCTGGTACAATAAAACCTTGCCCAGTAAGGCCTGTGCAGCACCTTTAGTTAAGCGACCACCTTCTGTAGCAGCCGGAACTGTATTTGGCAATCCTGGTATAGCATCAGCTAGATCTTTTTCTACATAAGCATACACTGCAGCTGGTGCAGCCTGAACAACATTGTATAAATCTTTTGGATCAACAGTGCCTTCTATAATTGGCACATTTTTAAAGAAGGTAACCAGATCGAAATAAAATGCTGCACGCATGGTTTTGGCTTCGGCAATATACCTCGCTTTTAAGGTCGCATCCATCGGGATATCTACAATTTTTTGCAGCAGAACATTCACTCTATAAATTCCGCTATATCCTCTGCTCCAAAGGTAACCCTGAGGACCTGTGCTGGCATTAAGTGTATAGGTTTGCATCACCTGCAAATCATTAATATCACTTGGGCCGCCCCCACCTGCAAGCTGATCATCGCCTGCAACACTCATGACAGCCGATTTATCGTACAAGCCACCCGATTGGTAAGCAAACCTATCGTATATGGCCACCAAACCCGTAAAGGCATCGGCTTGTGTTTTATAATAATTATCTAAAGTTATACGGTCTTGCGGATTTACTTCCAAATCCTTTTTGCACGAACCCAACGATACAGAAAGTACAACTGCTGTAAAGTATAAAAAATTCTTTTTCATCATGATTTAAATTATATTAAAATCCAACATTTAAGCCAAACAAAAATGCCCTTGCCTGTGGATAAGCACCACGATCGATACCGTATTGTGCACCACCACCAGAATCGGCAGTTACGCCCAATTCAGGATCGTAACCCGTGTATTTGGTTATCGTAAATAAGTTTTCTGCAAGCACATAAACCCGAAGTTTTTTCATGCCCCATTTGCTAATGATGTTTTTAGGCAATGAGTAACCCAGTTGCATGGTTCTTAACCTGAAGAAATTACCACTTTCCAGGTACAGGTTAGTAAATTTAGAGTAGTTACCATTTGGATCGCCATCAACAATACGTGGAAGGGATGCTCCGGTATTACTTGGGGTCCATGCATCTAAATATTTGCTTTGGTAATTTGCTGTAGCAATATCTAACCTTCTTAAGCCCTGAAAAATTTGATTGCCGCCCGAACCACTGCCGAAAGCAGTAAAATCGAAGTTTTTGTAACCTAGATTAATCGTGATACCATAACTTACAGTGGGGTTTGGATTACCTAAATAGGTACGGTCATCAGGATTGATGATGTTATCGTTAGTTAAGTTGGCAAATTTTAAATCACCAGGTTTTGCATTGGGTTGTAATTTGGTTACACCATCAGCTCCAAAATAACTGTCTACTTCGGCCTGACTTTGGAAAATACCCAAAGACTGGTAGCCATAATATTGCTGGTAAGGCAGATTTAAACCTGTTCTGGTAATGTTTCCAAAATTCTGGAAGGTTGCGCTATTATCTTCTAAGAAAAGGTTGCCGGGAAGTAACTGCGTAACTTTGTTTTTGTAAAACGAAATGTTTCCGTTTACACCAAAATCTAACTGACCGATTTTATTTCTATAGCCCAACTCAATCTCTAAACCCCTGTTTTGGATATCTGCCACGTTTTGCGCAAAACTTCCGTAACCAGCATACCCCGGTATTGGTGGGTTTTGTAAAATACCCGTGGTTTTCTTATCATAAATATCAACAGTTAAGGTTAAGTTCTTGAATAGTGTTGCATCGATACCAATATCTGCCTGACGGGTTTCTTCCCACTTCAGATCAGGATTGGCCGGAGCACCTGGGCTATACCCTACATAAACGGTTTCATTTGTAGAACCAAATACGTAATTACGATCTCCTCCTGCCCCTACAATTGGGATATAAGGAAAATCGCCAATACCATCATTTCCGGTAATACCGTAACTTCCACGAATTTTCAGGAAGGTAAGCACATCATTTTTAGGGAAAAAGTTTTCTAAAGTAGGTACCCATCCTATCGAACCTGAAGGGAAGTAACCAAATTTATTATTACCTCCAAACCTTGATGATCCATCACGTCTGATCAAGGCAGAAAACAGATATTTCTCACCATAGTTATACTGGATCCTTGAAAAAAGTGAGTTGATTCTGTGATCGGTACCATCGCCACCGCTACTGTTTGTTCTATCGGCAGGCAAGGCATTGTACCTGAAAGATGCTTCATCGAAAGTTTTTGCAGGTACATTGTTGTACACTACAGTCGCCCTGCGCTGGTTGCCATCTTTATACTCCCCATGACCCAATAGGAAGGTGAAATTATGTTTATCTATCACCTTATTGTACGAGATCGTATTCTCCAGGTTCCAGTTAATTACATAGGTATTCTCTCTTGATAACGAAGATTGGTTAATAGGTGTTGAAGTATTGTAATAGGCTATCGGGGTAAATGAGTTACTTCCATAAAAAGCCATTTTTGTACCCAACGATGAACGAATGTGCAGACCTTTTATAGGTTCGAGATCGGCAAAAACATTACCTACAATGTTATGGTCATAGCCATAGTTCCCTAATCGGTTCTGGATCATTGCCAGCGGGTTCTTCATTTCCTGTAGTACATAAGGTGAGATCCCAAAAAGCTGCCCATCACCATTTCTGGTTGCTGCAGCATTTTGTACCGGATTGCCTGTAGCCGAAGGGAAAAAAGCCGATTGTGAAGCCGGATCTGTAATAATTGAAGGCGTAATCGGATCTAAATTAATTGCCGAACTTAATACGCCACCAAACTCACGGTTAGTCTCACCAATACCACTGTTAACCCCATGGCTATAACCTAAATTTTCGCCAAATGTTACACCTTTAATGGGCTTAAATGAGGTATTGATACGCACATTTGCCCTGTTAAATTTAGAAATAGGTGTTGCTACAATCCCCTTAATATCGGTATAACCAAAAGAGGTAAAATAAGTTGCTTTCTCACTTCCTCCAGATACGCTAAACTCATGGCTTTGCTTTGGAGCACTATTGTTAAAAATCAAATCCTGCCAATCTGTACCCGCACCTAATGCTGCAGGATTGGCAAATGCCGGGGCTTTACCTGCACTAACAAGTGCCTGGTTACGCAAAGTTGCATATTGTGTAGCATCCAACAAGTCTAATCTTTTAGCTGGCGCCTGTGTGCCGTAGTAACCGCTGTAGTTAATGTTCAGCGTACCTGCTTTACCTTTTTTGGTGGTTACCAAAATAACACCCGCAGCAGCACGTGTTCCGTAAATGGCGGCAGAAGCACCATCTTTAAGCACCTCGATTGATTCGATATCATCCTGGTTTAAATAGCCAATACCACCTGCATCAATCACCACACCATCAATTACCCAAAGCGGATCGTTTTTGCTATTACCAAAAGAAGTAAAACCTCTTAAACGTACGGTTGAGCTTGAACCTGGCTGGCCAGAAGTTGCCGCAATGGTTAAACCTGAGGTTCTGCCCTGTAATGATTGCTCGATACGAACCACAGGTTGATTTTCTAAATCTGAAGCCTTAACACTTGAGATTGCCCCCGTTACCACACTTTTCTTTTGGGTACCATAACCCACCACCACTACTTCTGTTAAATCTTTCGAATCGGCTGTAAGCGATACATTAATACGGCCGCCTGCCGGAATAGTTACCGTTTGTGGCGCCATACCAATTAAACTGATGGTTAATTTGCCTCCTACAGGTGCCTGAATGCTAAAAACACCATTGGCATCAGTAGATGCCGCCCTGGTAGTTCCATCGAGCTTAACTGTTACACCCGGTAAAGGGCTACCATTTTGTTCTGTTACTTTTCCTGTAACCGGAATATCTTGTGCCAGTAAGGCCAGCGGAAATGCCATGATACAGTAAATGAAGAATACGAATGTAAATCTTCCTCTCATAGAAATTAGTTTTAAGTTAATATTTGGTTAGTTAATGACCGGGGCTCTTGGTAGCCCGTTTCATAAATCAAATCTATAGCGGTGCAGTGCAATAGAACAATTTGGCGCTACTACACAAACCATACAGAAGCCCTCAATTCACCTAAAAAACAGATTTTTAGGCCTACATAAGCCCTACAAGGAAAACACAAGTAAACTGAATATCAGACACTTAATTGGTTTTAACAAAAAATGTTTTTTATTGTAACAAAAACATTGGTTTAAGGTGTTTTTTGACGGGCAATATCAATCAGAAACTCATATAAATTAGTTTCAGGCTTAAGCTGAAGCTTCTTTCTTAAGCGATATCGGCCTACTTCGATGGCTTTTATGGTTACATTCATTAGCTGCGCCATTTCTTTTGATGAAAGATTCATGGAAAGGTAGGCACAAAACTTTAAATCGTTCTGACTTAAATCCGGATAGAGGTCTTTGAGTTTATTAAAAAATTCGGTGTTTACATGATTGAAGTGAACGCTTAAATGGTCCAGTTCCTGGTCCTTCTTTTCTACATCCCTGATCAGCCTGATCAGGTGCCTGAAACTTGGCGAGCTCTCATTTATATCGTGGTTTTTAATAACAGCCGATATCACTTCTTTAATTTTCGCCAATACCTTGCCCCGCTGTACCAGGTGCATGGTCATACTGGAAAGTTCTTTATTCTTGTAGTTTACATCAGCTTCTAACTTTTCGTTCTGCAACCTAACAATTTCCTTTTCATTCCGGTCCAGCTCCAGCTGATGCAGGTAACTCATCCGCTCCTGCTCTTTAATGTGTTTCCGCTTTTGCCACCTGATAATCAACCTGATCAACAACACGATCAAAATCAGGTAAAAAATCCTCATCCATATGGTATTGTACCAGGCCGGCAGCACAACAAAAGTATAAGCCACCACTTCCGACTCATTGCCTATATCTGTTCTTCCTTTAATATTGAAAGTATATTTCCCGGCAGGTAAATTGGTATAATCCTTTTCACTTTTTGTAGTCCATGCCGACCACTCCTTATCGAAACCAACCAGCTGATAACTGAATTTAATATTTTTATCATGCTCGAACAGTGTAGAGGAATATTCGAAATGCATGGAATTTAAGTTATTGGTGTATTCTGGTATTTCGTGCTGGTCCTGTCTAGGCGAAATTACTCCCTTAGTTACAAAATAGCCGCCAAAAACCAAACTATCTTTTTTACCAAGCAGTTTAATCTGCCCCAGCACTACAATGGGTTTAGTTATATTTTCGATGTACTTTTCATAATTGATATGATAGGCACCTTTATTGGCACCAATAAATATATTTTTACTATCTAAGGGGTAAATCGATTCGAAGCCACCCACTATTTTCCCATCTAATTCGGGCAGATAAAAAATACTAAAAGGATTCGAGCCTGATGGCCGGTTAAAATCAATAACACCCACTTTCTTATTGCTTACAAACCAGATATTTCCGTCGTTATCCTCCTTCATATACTGCACCGAAATCCCTTTTATGGCGTTGGCCAATAATTTTAGGCGTACAAATTTTTTCTTTGCAGTATCATATTCATAAACGCCGTTTATCGTGGCAATAACCACCCTGTTTTTAATGTGATATACATAATTGTACAATTTAGAGGGTAGTCCATCACGGTCGGTATACATGGTGGTGCGCAGTACACGTTTATGATCGGGCTGCAATTCTATTTTATACACTCCATGGTAAGGATGCGATGCCCAGATATGATCAGGGTTGTTATTATCGGCTACAATAAACCGCAGCGGTTCGTTTATCCCATCTATTCTTCCGCCATTGCTAAATAGCCCATCCTTATAACTTAGTCGTTGTAAACCCCAATAGGTCCCCGCAATAACCTCGCTGCTTGGATAAACCCGGTCTAAAGTTTGGTACAACCAGGTACCGGGTAAATTGTAAAGCGGCTTAGCTACATTATGCTGCACCAAAAGTGTGCCCTCCTCGTGTGCCAGCAACAATTGGTTATTAATCTCATCAAGCCCCCAAACCTGCCCTTTGGTATTTTTTACCTCTTCAAAATTCGCGGTGGCATAACTTAAGTCTTTGGCAGCAGGATTAACATTTGTTCGATATAAACCGTTCGATGTACCGATGTAAACCGATTGCTCAAATTTTCTGAAAGCATAACTCGTAATCTGTTTATTTCGGTCAGGAAAAATACTTTTAATGGCACTATTGATGGCCACATAAGCAATCCCGTCATCTAAAGCCAGCCACATGTTCTTATCCCTATCCTGCAGAATTCCCCTTACATTATTGTTCTGCAAACCTTCCCTGTAATTGTATTTCTGAATCAGTTCTCCACTTTTGTTCATAATGTATACTCCACCAGAGGTAGTACCCACTGCATACAGGTTTTGATTGATCCGATCGGCAAAATAAATCCGGTCGTTAAAAAACACATGATCGAGACTGGTTTTTAGCGGTTTAAGCTGGTGGTTAATCAACAGAAAAAAACCACCTTTTAAAGTAGAAACCATTAAAGTATCGCCATTATAAGGTAAAATAGCCGTAACAGACGATTTTTTGAAAACCGGATCAGCACAAAAAGGTTTCCACATTTCCTGCTCATAAACCATTAATACCGATTCTTCCGATTGGGCAAACACCTTATTATTGGCTATACCCATAAAAAGCCAGGCATTACTGGGTTTATAGTTCTTAACCACACCGTCCTTATAGTGCAGAATGGCATTGTTCGATCTGAAAAAAACTTCGTCATGAATAATCGAAATGTCCCATATATCGGCCAGCTTGCGCAGGTTTTCGGGCAGCAGGCCTAAAAGCGAAGTATATTTTAAAATCCCCTTCTCATTGGGGTAGTAAAAACCAAATTCATCCTGACCGCCAACATAAATCCGGTTTTTAGAATCGATCCCGATGGAGCGTACAGAAGTATAATTAGGTAAGCGAAACAGGTTCCAGTAGCGGCCGTTAAAAGTAAGCAGCCCCTCATTATTCCCAAAATAAAGCACCCCGTTTTTATCCTGCTTTACATCCCAGTTCTGCATCCCCGCATTATACTGCTCGTTATTGTAATTTACAATCTGCGGAATCCCCAAAAGGTCCTGAGCATGTACATGGTAACCGAAAAAAAATAAGATAACAACTAGAAATTTATTCATCTGGCTAAAGGAGGACGATTTGAACGCAATAATAAATATATAATTTTAATTCCGATTAACCTTACATACAACTATGCGCTGTTGTTAAACCAGGTCGCCCATTTTTAGAGAGTAGAATAAAAATCTAATCCTTAGGTGTCCTCAGGTGACTAAGGTGGTAAAACAATGATGCTTATTTTTTGAAGCGCAATACCCGTGGTGCTTCGGTGTGTTCCGGTCCCGCTTTCACTACAAGTCCTCACTCGTACCTCGCTCCGGGCTTACCGTTCAATCGGGGCTAGTTTATTGGAGGCAGTAGAATAAAAATCTAATCCTTAGGTGTACTCAGGTGACTAAGGTGGTAAATAATGATGCTTATTTTTTGAAGCGCAATACCCGTGGTGCTTCGGTGTGTTCCGGTCCCGCTTTCACTACAAGTCCTCACTCGTACCT
>NZ_JBWKYI010000026.1:28391-43994 GCF_059423705.1 Pedobacter sp. GW460-11-11-14-TSB4 | reverse complement strand
CACTCGTACCTCGCTCCGGACTTACCGTTCAATCGGGGCTAGTTTTTTGGGGGCAGTGTAATAAAAATATAATTCTTAGGTGCCCTCAGGTGACTAAGGTGGTCAGAAAAAATACAACGCTTTTCGAAGAAGTGGCGCTTTTTTTTACCCCATAATAAATTTAATTCACATAAGCTTATGTGCTCTTATATAACTGATATGTTAAATAATCCTTTGGTTCCTTAAGTGCTGAGAAGAAAAATAATTACTTCAGTAGATGCCGTTCAACTGCTTTTCGCCAGATCGCATAACCCGCCGCATTCATATGCAGCATATCATCCACAAAAAGTTCTGGTCTAAGCTGTCCGTCTTTGGTGAGCATCAGCGGATATATATTAACAAATTTAGTGTTGGCCTCTCCCGCTAAAAATTTCTCGATCAATGCATTCGATGCTACTGCCTTTGCTTTAAATTTATCCCTGCTCGGGCTTGGTTTAATAGAAATATAAACAATAGGCACCGTGGGTAATTTGGCCCTAATGGCCTGGTACAAACGGATGGTACGGTTCAAAACGGTATCTGGTGTAACCGTTTCATTTGGTAAATCGTTCTCTCCCACATACAATACAATCTGTTTTGGCTGGTAAGGAAAAACAACATCATTTAAATAATAAGTAATGTCGTTAATTACAGCACCGCCTATTCCACGGTTCAATGCGTTGTATTTAGCAAAAATCTGTGTACAGTCGTCCCATTTCCGAATAGAGGAACTTCCTACAAACAACACCGGATGAACCGGCGGTTTATACATCTGATCGTACTTTTTAATGGTTTGCACATCATCCCAAAAATTGGGCTTCTTTTGGGCGAAGGCCGTTACAGTTAAAAAAGCAATCAAAAAGAGGCTTAAAAATGATTTTTTCATACGCATCAGGAGCTGAGGCTCACAATATACCAATATCCTGTTTTTTACAATCGATTCAATCAAATTTATTACGCCCGATTAACCAAAACCTTGCTTCAAAGAGGCAGTGTGCCGATCAAGAAATTTGAGGAATATTCTTGTGGAATAGTGCCTGATTCGCCTGCATTGAGTAATGCAGGCAAACAGGTCTTGCTATCATCAACTAACCAAACATATAATGATAAACAAATATAGCTCTTTATTTAGAACTATTCTAAATAATTAAAATTTATTAACTAAAAGAATAGTAACACATTAATAATCAATTAATTTAATTTCGAAGAATTGCTACACAACAAAACCTAATCAGTTTAAATGGCAAACGATGAGCTTCATCAGGCTGCGTTTCTTTAGGAGTATTAACGAATAATCTGTGATCATTAGTACAATATCATCTTTTCTTTAACCATTTAAGGCATATAAGTTTCATATAAGCTCAAACAGCTAATGTATCGCTTGAAAATTGATCAACTTGATTTTCTGCGCCGATCATCTTAATCTGCGGGAGCAAATAAGAATAGGGGTTTCCCGCTGATATCGCAAATCACAATGCGTTCATCATCCTGAGGGTTAACTTATTGTATAAAAGTCAATATAAATGACATTTTTTTTGCTAATCGTAGGCTGCGGGAGATCGTCATTCCCAACTCGATTGGGAACCACGGAGTGCTCATGAATGCCTCTGAAAAAAGGAAAGCATATGAATAATCGTAATGCCTTGGTAGGTTTTGTAGGTTGCATTAAGATTCCGCCTACGCGGGAATGACGATCATTCTATTGGTGCCTGTCAAAGATAGCGGAGTAGATGAAATTTATCCCCGGAAACCAGCACTAAACCTCCTGAAATCGAATGATAACATCGCAATATGCGCCAGTTTCTGCCTGGTAGAATGGTCATCATGATTGACATCCATCACATCCACAGGTGCTATCGCATCATTTGTTAATACCGCTTCATTACTGAGGTTACTCACAATCTGCTTAACCAGCAACGGATCGGCCTGTTCGGGTTTATGGTTTAGCGAAAGGTATATAGAAGTAATAATCGCATTGATCTGGTAAATGGTCGACTGTACGCCATACAAACCGTTAAAATCGATATGTTTCCGCATCGGCTCCTGGCTGGCCGACTCAATCGCCTCGCTTAAGGCCGATAAGCTCAGGTTGGCATTTTTCCTGGCCATGCGCGAAATGTTCTCGCCCAGGTTTTCCTTCCTTTCAATCGCTACCTGCAGATAATGTAAACTATCATTGGTTGCTTTGCTTATTTTCGCTTTCAACTGGCGGCTATCCCATATCGGAAAAAGATAGGTGGCAAAAATGGCAATTACACAGCCCAGCACGGTGAACATAATCCGGTCGTGTACAATATGATCGAAATGCCCCTGGTAACTGCCTAAAGTTAAAATTACTGCAGGGGTGATAAATAACACGCTTACGGTATAATTTAAACGGTTAAAAGCATAAAAGCCCAGTAGAAAAATAACCGAAAAAGAAAGCAGCACCGCCTGACTCTTCACAAAATAGATGATGATCAATCCGATGACCACCCCGCCAAGGCTTCCTTTTAAGCGCTGTAAATTCCGTTTCCAGGTAATCGAAAACTTCGGCCGGGCCACAATCACCAGGGTGAGGAAAAGCCAGTAACTGTATTTACTCGGCTCCAACTGCCAGATCAGCAAAAAACCAAACAGGAAACAGATGGCCAGCCGCAGCGAGAACCTGAAAATGGGCGATTTTAAGGTCAGGTGCTCTTTAATCGAAAAACGATCGCCGGTAATAAATAAGGGATATGAAATCGATCCTCTCAATTCTTGTAAGTGTTTCTCGGGCGTGCGCTCATTGCCCCTGATCATTTCGATAATGCGCACAATATCATTCATGTTCGAAACCACCTTCAGCACAATTTTACGCTGGCTTTCGTTTAAACGTTCCATCTCCTGTAATAACATGACGCGCTTCTGGTAATATTCAATATTGGTTGCCACCTCACCTTTATACGCCTTGGCCGACCGCACGTGCCTGCCCAGTTGCTCGAGTTCTTTGGCCAGCAATTCAATTAAGCTGGCAATCAGTTTCAGGCTCGGGCCCGTTGCCAAAGTTTTGCGTACCAAAGCATAATCGTAATGTACGGCATTCAACTGTTCATATAAATCAATCAGTAACCTCGCCCTTTCCAGCAACAGCTGTCCTTTGGGGTTATCAGGGTTCATGGCGTATTTATCGGTAAGCAACAGGTTGCGGATCAGCTCGTGTTTCTGGTTTACCTCAATGTGCAGTTTTATGGCTTCTTTTTGCTGCAGATCGAGTGGAACATCCACATCGTAATTCCTGGCCTTGGCATTTAAAAACACCGCACTGCTCATCAGGCACTCGAAAATGGCATGGTGAAGCGAACGGTAAGGGCGGATTAAAATCTGGATCAAACTGATCACATAATACCAAACGCCGCCAAGCAAAATATAACTGCTAAAATACAGCGGTCGCGCCGGGTGAAGGCCCATTACAAATGTACACACAATCAGCGCCATGGTACCAATCAGCGAGAGTTTCTGCCCGTATACCGCAAACATCGAAAAGCTGAAAGCCGCGATAACCACTACAATTGCAGTAAGGTAAACATGATCTAAAACCGATGATACCACGAGCGTAGTGCCAAAAAAGACGATGATGCTCCAGAGGGCTGTTTTCAGTTTGTTCAGGCGGTTATCGGGCAAATCGGTCAGACTGATTAACAAAGCCCCAACCCCTATTCCCTTCGCCGCCTCCGGATTGCCCAGGTAAAAGAATAAAATAATGGGCAATACCACAGTAATGGTGGTGCGCAGGGCATCAGAAAAGTACTCGCCTAAAAAGAAATACGAAATGGTAGAGCCGATGCTGTTTTTGCCCATGTATAGGTTAATGAATGCTGATCAAACGATAAAAGCTGCAAAGATAATAGATTTATAATGCATGCATAGCAAATACCACACAAAACCAGATACCGATCTGTTCTTTGGGTTTAGAAGCGTAATTGCGTGTTCGTATTACTCCGTAGTGACGCGGCGCTGAATACTACGGAGAGAAGTTTTGAAAACGGACCAAAAAGATTGCTTCACGCCACCACAACAGCTCTACCCTTTCGTTCGCAATGACGTATCTTTTTCAACTAATCCCCCCGCTGTCACTTCTCCACGTCCTTTGCACGCTCTTCTTCCCGACCTTTGCGGTTAAAAAAATCGACGTATGCTAGATTTGATTCACCCAGACTTCCGACCTCGGTCACCCGACTTCCGACTAATCAAATTCCCTCTTTTAACAATTAACAAAACAATTGCCCTTTAAAAAGAATTATATAAGCACACCTATAACAATTTGATATGAAAACGAAAATAATAATCTTAGTGGCCGCCTTTGGCCTGGCCTTATCAGCCTGTAGCGGTAAAAAAGCTGATCAGGAAAATGCAGATAGCCTATACAAATACACGGACACCGGCAAGGTGATTGACAGTACCCATACCGATTCTACAGCAGATTCGACCACCAACGCCCCAGCTGATGTAAAAAATTAAAGAAAATAAACAAACAAACGCGCTCATGCCGAAAGGTATGGGCGTTTTTTTATGCCCAAACGTAATGTTTTGTGAATTGATTCTCTAGCCATTTAATGCTTTAATAAATGGTGACCCCTCAGGGGTTCGAACCCTGGACCCACAGATTAAGAGTCTGTTGCTCTACCAACTGAGCTAAGAAGTCTGATTGAATAAATATAGGATAAAAAAGGGGAGAGTTAGTAATATTCGCCATCAGATTAATATGATTTAAGAACTATAGCAATGCAGCCCTTTTTTTATTATACTTGAAGTATAAATTAACGCTCAATGGACGCATACATTATAACCAAATTATTAACGAAAGCTTTAATGACTGCTCTCATAGATAGCACACTATTATTCTTCATGATTAAAGGGTTTGTAAATCCAATATTTAGGTGGATATATATCTTTATACCGGTGTTAGTGCTTTTGGCGTTATTTACATTTTTAATCTATCCTTTGGATATATTTCAGCATCCAGTTTTCCCGCTGTTTCAAGCCTTTTGCTTTCTTGGCGGTATATCTGGAGCAGCTAGATATTACTGGCAGCGATGGAACAGAAAGAAACAACCGCAATCCTAAGCCAAGCCTTTATTATTTCCCAATCTTATTCCTACTATGCTTCTAATATTCGGGACTTCTGAGGTCCTTCTTAACTTCTACGAAGCCGACCAAAAACATTAAATATGTTAAATAAAAAATTAGCGTTTAAACAGTTAAGGAATGGCAAGGAAATAAGATTGTCTTGGAAGTCGCTGGATGAAATTATATATACTATTTTCTTAAAATTGCATGATGGCATATACTCTTTCCATTACTACTATTTTGACGGAAATGATGTATTCGATGAGGAAAGCTATAAAGATGAGCATAAGCATAATTACAGTGACTTCAATAACCTATACGAAACGCTAGTGACTATATTTCCTGAGGTTGATCAGTAATTAGATTAACTATATTCCTAGCTAACCCTTTTCTCTTTCTTGCCTATCTCGCGCAAGTCTTTGCGCCTTAGCCTAAACAAGACCTGAATGTACTTTTAATAAATTAACATACTTGCGCCAGTTATCTAAATACAAATATCAATAGTTGCCTATATTTGCTTATAAACGAAGCATTCGGATTAACTATGGTTGAGAACCCTTGGAATAAAATCCCGCTAGAAGACTATGAACTTCAAATGCAACACGATATTGTTAGGCAAGCATAGTTACTCAATAATTTAACACGGAAATATCTTGTAGTGCTTAGAAGTAAAAACATTTCAAATTTCACTCCTTTCCAAGGGGTATCAATAAATGGGCAGTAATTAATGAGGCGATTCTTCAGTATATTAATTTTAATTGTCTTGACTTCGTGTCAAGGGAACAACTCAAACTTTGTTTTTGATCCTTCAGTTCCATACCCCCTCTTAAACCCAGGTGATTTTTGGGTGGACAAGTTTGATCAAAGAGGATTGCAGAATGCAATTATTTATCGAGATAAAATATACTGCAATACAATTGACATTGGAGGCGACAATTTTCTTTATTGCTTAAATCCAAAGAATGGACTCGTTGAATGGCGTGGACATATTGACGCTTTTGCAAGCCAATCAGCATCATTTAAAAATGATACAGTGATTTACTGTTCGTATCTAGGCAATATTTCTACTTTTGATAAAGAAGGAAAAGTTATTTGGAAAGCTAAGTTCAATCATCCTTATTCGGGTCATTGGCTTGATACAATCAATTCAAAAGTATTGGTGAAGACTGTTTATTGGAAGAGGGTTTCTGAATACGATATTAAGTCGGGAAAACTAATTTCAGATAATGAAAACGACTCTTTAAAAAAACTTATTGAGAAGAATATGAAAGATAAAAGACTTTTTGAAAAACATACATATCGGTTTAAAAGAAATGGCAAAACATACACCATTAAATCCAGACCATCAAGTTCTGATGAAGTCATAATCAAAATAGAATGTAATTAATTAAAGCATAGATCGAATCCCGTTGTTTTGCGACTGTCGATTCTCACCCCATCTAGCGCAAGTCTTAGCGCCCTAGCCTATGCAAAGGCCTGACTTGTGCTTTCATAAAATACAGAATAACTTCACTCCGTTTCGCACGCCTTCCGTGTGTGCAGTTTAACCACTAAAATTAAATGACAGGCTTAATCATGTTTTCTCACACGCGGCACGCGTGCGCCAGCGGTGACTTGTGCTTTAAAAATTTAAAGCTTTAATAAAAACCGTTTTTAATAGATGCTGAAACAAGTTCAGCATGACGATCGCGTTAGGCAAGAAACAAAAAAGCGTATGCCTCGCCATCCTCCCCTTCCGTTCGCCATGAAGAATTGGCTCATTTTTATAAGCACAGACTTCCGACCCCGGTCCTCCGACTCCGGACTAACTTATCAAACAGATTACTTCGTCTAATTCTTGCATTTTCGGGCTACAGTCTATTGTTAAATAGCCCTGATGGAAGTGTAACGGACAGCAGGACCGAAGCCATCCGAAGAACTACAGACCCTGCGCTCCAAAACCTTCTCCAACTCCAAACCTTAACATCCCCATTATGGAAGATTATAGGCTTCAAACAGATTGCCTGCCTGCAACAGACAGGCTTCACGCTCCCTCGCCATCCTCCCCTTCCGTTCGCAATGACGAATGGGTTCATTTTTAAAATCAAAGCTTATATTTAGGCATTACAAACAATAAATGACAGACGAACAAGCCATAGAACTGATTGAAAAAGAGTTTCAGGATAAAACATTTGGAGCAACCGAACAATATCTTGAAATCCATTCGCCAATCTACATCAACAATAAATTACAGATCACGCGGATCGACCGCGATTGCGACAAACTCATTATAACCTATCTGCCTGTGCTGAATGAACGGTTTTACTTTGCGATATACATCGATAGTGATTCAGGCGAAATGATCAATATCGGTACGGAGCCTGATCACCATGTCTATTTTATTGCCACATCTGAAAATCTGTCGGCAACTGAGCTCAAATCCATGTGCATCCTATCAGTATACGAAAGCTGGAATAAGGGAGATTTAAAGAAAAACGGAAAGGTAACGCATCAATTTAGTGCTTTAAAAATAATGCCCAACAGCGAGCCAGATGAATTTGAAGATAAACTCGATAAGTTATTAACCTATCTGGAAACAGACAAGAAAGGCATTAGTGAACTTGTAGAAAAGGCTGAAGGCTACATTCAGGTTGCCATGGATATTCATAATGGAAATGGAATGATTGGCGGCCCACATATCAGCAGGGAAAACATAACCAGAATGCAGGACCTTGGGCTCGCAATAAACTTCGACCTCTATGTTGGTGGCAATAGTTTCAGGTAGAAAAATTAATTGGCTTAGCGCCTTAGCCAGTGCAAAGGCCCGACTTGTGCCTTGAAAACTTAATGCTTTAATAAAAACCGTTTTTAATAGATGCTGAAACAAGTTCAGCATGACGATCGCGTTAGGAAAAGAAGCAAAAAAGCGTATACCTCGCCATCCTACCCTTCCGTTCGCCATGACGAATGACTTCACTTTTAGAAACCCAAACTTCCGACCCCAGTCCTCCGACTCCGGACTAACTTATCAAACATCTAGCGCAAGTCTTAGCGCCCTGGCCCATGCAAAGGCCCGACTTGTGCCTTGAAAACTTAAAGCTTTAATAAAAACCGTTTTTAATAGATGCTCAAACAAGTTCAGCATGACGATCGCGTTAGGCAAAGAAACAAAAAAGCGTATACCTCGCCATCCTGCCCTTCCGTTCGTCATGACGAATGGCTTCACTTTTAGAAACCCAAACTTCGGACCTCCGTCTCCTGACTTCTGACTAACCCGAAAATATACCCAGTAAATGGTATTGCTTCCAAGTGGGTTGATTGGGAAATTTGCCTGCAACAAACAAACAATCAGGGCATGAAATTAAACAAACTCCTCCCAATGGCATCAGGGCTTATGCTATTGGTAATGGCATCAAGTGTATTCGCGCAGGTAAAGAAATCGCCAAGTAAAGCAGCTGTTCCCGTTAAAACCAAATACGGCGCGTTGGCTGTAGACCGATCAAATGGTTTTTATTATGGTTTTTCATTCGATCAGCCAAACCTGGCCGAAGCCGAAAAAAGAGCAGTTGCCGAATGCAATAAACGCGGTGGCGCCTGCAGTATTGTACTCACCTATTCGGGTACAGGTTGTGCCGCCTACCGCACCATAAACGGCAATGTGGGTACGGCATTTGGCTGGGGTATTGCGAAAACGAAAGAAGAAGCTGATGCAATAGCGACCAAAGAATGTTTAAAAAGAAGCGGCGGCATACAACCGACCAACTTTGTCTGGAGTTGTAATGCAGCACAAGCGGCGCAGTTAAAAGAAATATATAATGCTTCGCCAGAAATTACCGGTCCGGTAAAAATTGGCAACCAGGTATGGACAAGCACCAATTTAAACGTGAGTACCTATAGAAACGGCGAGCAGATTTATTATGCGGCCAATCAAAAAGAATGGGAAAAAGTAAGCAGGGAAAAGATTCCGGCTTATTGTTACCTTAATTTCGATAGCAGTAATGAAAAGAAATACGGAAAGCTGTACAACTTTTATGCGGTTACCGATCGCCGTGGATTGGCGCCGGCCGGCTGGCATGTGCCCAGCAGTAATGAATTTTTAACCCTTATTTCGGCTTTAGGTGGAGAAAAGGTAGCTGGTAAAAAAATGCGTGGTACGACCGGCTGGGACATCAAAGATTCGTACAAATTTGCACATGGCAATGGCGATAACTCATCAGGTCTTAATTTACTGACCAATGGCAGTGCAGGCGGCGATGAATATGGCGGTGGCCAGTCTTTCAAGTATGGAATATGGTTAAGCTACTGGTGGTCGAGCAGTACCAAATCGAGTGGCGACAGCTTTGCCTACTACCTCGATTTTAACAAATACAGCGAACCGCGCGTAACCGATTATAGTAAAACCACAGGCGCTGCAGTAAGGTTAGTGAAAGATTAATTGCCCGTATCGCAATAATGCTCATATTTCGAAACCTAAGGTTACAAATCGCTTAATCAACCGGAAAAGTTCAATATTTCCGGTTGATTTTGTTTAAGGGGATAACAAACCAAATACATTTAAGCATATCAGGAATTGAAGAAAATATAAGCTGACCGGCTTCCGTTCGCAATGATGAATCGCTTCGTTTTTAGAATCCCAGACTCCGGACTTCCGACTTCCGACTCCGGACTTTAAACTAACCCTTCCCCAGCTCCCCTACATACCGATAAGTGTTCACCTGCACACCTGTAGGTGTAACCTTCGAGCTTACAAAAGCCAGTACGCGCGGATCGGCAGTAGCTGAAAAGAAGCGTTTGCCTGTGCCCAGCAATACCGGGTATACTATTAGTACAAGCTCGTCTACCAGCCCCTGCTCCAATAACACCGCAACTACCGTTGAACTTCCATACAAAACAAGATCAGGTCCATCTGTTGCTTTGAGTTCGCGAATACGCGTAATAATATCACTGCCTAAATCCTCAACTGGCCCCCATTCAAGGCTTTCTGGTCTATGGGTGGCTACATATTTTTTGCCTTTATTTAAACTATTCGCCATCGGATTATCACCGGCCTTCGGCCAAAACTGCGTCCAGCTATCGTAGGTACGGCGGCCCAGCAGCAGATCGATGTGAGTGCCCTGTGCCTCCAGTACGGCTGCCATACCTTCTGCACTGCGATAAGGTGTTGTCCATCCGCCATGTGCGAAATCCTCGCTGTTTTCGTGCTGCATTACGCCATCAAGCGAGATATGTTCCATTATTTTGATCTTTCTCATGTTATTTTCTATTTATTTGATGATGATAAAGTTACAATGTAAGAGCCACACACATGCGGGGCAATCGTGACAATAAGAAGGCGTTTTCATGACCATTTGTATTTGATATAATAGTTGACGTAAAGTTTCCACATCTAATCACATTTCCATTTTACCGCTTATATTATCATTTGAGGGTTTTAACTTATACGGCCTTATATTTCTTATATGGTTAAGTGCTTAGTTGTTTAACTGAAAAGCCAACCGGAAATAGTGAAGGATTAGGAAACGAAGGGTTCCGTGTTCTTCGGATAGCGCAGCCCCGCCATTCGCTACAATCTTTTTTGTTGCTATTATCGTGAGCTTGTCGAAGAAGCAACAAAAAGGATTTTCGCTACTGTCGGGTTTAGTGAGGAGGACCTGTAACTTTTGCCAAGGTTGAATAACGATTGTTTTAAATATGTTCCATACATTTCTGATATGGTTAACTATGTTTAACCGGTCAACTGAAATCTGCCAAAAACCCTTATCTTGTATAAATTTGATCCCGTACACTAGACTGGCTTATCGATATCGTTGAAAGCATATATAACAAAGTTCAAGAATGCCAGACTTAGCAGTAATTAGTCAGAAATCATTTAGTTAATGCAAAAAGAAGAACAAACCGAAGCAAGTGAACGCTATTTATTGGGTACGGAATATTTTACAGACAGTGCTATAGCGATTTGGCAAACTGAATGCATAAAAAGATGTAAGAATAAACCCAAGGATGACGTTTATCACAAATATGTGAATTGGGTGAAAAGAGAAAATGAAATTGCTGTGTTTACATTATACGCATATGCCGACTTCAAAATCCCTAAAAAATTCGATATTATTTTCCAAATAGACGAACCAGAAAATTATGTTAAAGAAGAATATGAATTGACACAAATTGTTTATGAGGCATGGTATCCTATGGAGGGTGCAGAACATGGACATAAACATCTTTGCATTTTTAAATTCAAGAACAGAATACCGGCAATTTTGGAGCTCTTGCATAAACAAGATGAAAAATTTTCTACAATTACAGATGAACAAAAGCAACTTGGCTTCTGCAGCTCAGCTGATTTTGAAGAAATAAAACAAAGAGAAAAGAAAAACAATGAATCAAATTACTAAAGCAAAAAATCTCTACGAATTTATTGATTTAACAAAGGTCCGCACAGCGATGTATATTGGAGATGAATCGTTATCTGCATTATATTTTTGTATTGGTGGCTATTACTGGGCCTGCGGCATAAATGGAACTGATGAAAAATTGCAGCCTGATTTTAGTTTATTTCACGATTTTGTTGCTAATTATTATTTGTATCGTGATTCTACAGCGGGTTGGAAAAATATTATTTTGGCTGAAAATTTTGGTGATGAGAAACGAGCGCTGAAAGAATTTTATAAGTTGTTTGACATGTTTAGAACAATGCCAAAGATTATCAATGCAAAGAAAATTTTATTTAAAATACTTGACCAACTAATCAATGGAACAATTCTAACGAAAATATCAAATGAGCAATTATCAATCAGTTTAAAAGATTTAGCACATAGGCTTGAGGAGTCTAAATTTTATTCAAATTATAAGGAAATTCTTAGTGACTTAGAAGAGCTCGCTAAGTCAGATAAAACTTTTGATTTCTTTTTGAATGATATTAAAAACACCTAGCTTAATGAAAACGGCATTATTAAGCAAATGAACAAAGTTATTGAAGCTTTAAAAGAACCAAACATGGAAATCCGATTACTGGTACTGCGAACTAGAGATACAAAACTTCTGGCTGATTTTTACAGTTTACTTGGAATTCAATTTGAATATCACAAACATGGTAACTCTCCATATCATTATTCGGCTACAATTGGGTTAACTGTTCTAGAAATTTATCCATTGGTAAAAAACCAAATCGAAGCAGACAAAAACTTGAGGTTAGGCTTTGGTATAGAGAACTTTGAACAGGTGATGGATAAATTAAATATATTACAAGTTGATTTTGCACAAGAACCAACCCAAACAGAATTTGGTTTTATGGCCATTATAATTGATCCCGATGGCAGAAAAATTGAATTGTATAAAAACAGCTAATTGGTTTTGTTTAAAAGAAAGGTTTAACTTAATATATAACATATTTTTAATTTGTCTGAGACAAAGTTTAAAAACATAAAATTCAATCTTAATGACCTCTCCTACACAAATATTAAATTGGTTAGCCATTGGCTTCGAACAACCGAATGGTAGTTTGACTGAGCATTTTTACTACGATAAACAAGATGCCGAATTTTTCTCAATCCTATTTACAGACTATTTTATACTTGATGAAGAGCTAAATTTAGCCAATAATGTAACTACCAATTACTCAAAACAACAAGAAGATTATATAGTTAACAGAATAAAAAAAATTGAAGAAAATGACCATACTATAGTTTCAATTCCAAGGGTTACAGTAGAAGACAGGAAAAATTTTATGCAACAATTTGTTGATACCTTATCTGACCAAAAATTAATTGAGGTTCTAAATCAAAGAATTAAAAATCATGATTACAATAATAAGTTCGACTTTTACTTTGGCAAGGAAGCAGATGAACTAACAAAAGTGAAATGGGAAGAGACAAAAAATATGTTTTTACTGCAACAGGTAGAAACTTTCTTAAATCTTAACAACATAAATCTTGATAAAACATCCTTGTGGCTTCCAGATGTTGATGGTTCTGTTTCAATAGATCTGACAAATGAAAACATCAAAAATTTTAAAGAGATAAAGTCAAAAAAGTCATGGTGGAAACTTTGGTAGTCGTGTGAACACTAAGTACATCCTGAATTTATAAACATGAAAATAACTATCGATAGCCTATCCATTCAAGAATTGAAGCTATACAACTATACAGATTCTTTAAAAGGAACTATGGATCAGATGGAAAAGCAACTTCAAGCGCGTGGCATCTTCGATCAATATCGAGAGATCCACAAAAGCTATCTTGATTTATTTTTCAATACAGAAAACGAGGAAACAAAACTTGAAATCCTGAAACGCCTTGTGTTTTTGAACTGGTACGGCATAATTGAACCGAGTTGTTTCACCGGTATTCAAGATCTCGACAGTTCAATCATTTTCGAGTCGTATTCAATTTTAAATGAATATCTCATCGACAATAAAATCGACAAAGAATTTAAATGGATGTTATCCTATTATTCGAGTTGGGATTTCGCCATACTTCCTTTTTCAGAAAACAATTTGAGTGCATTAACAAAATTTGTCAAAGAAGTAGATACGACCATTTTGGCTTGTCCAAAAAAACAATTGCCTAAAGGAACAATGGATAACAGAGGGCAAATGGGTCTGTATTGGATCAGCTGTTCGGTTGAAAAAGAGGAATAAATACGAGGTTAGAAGTAAAACTATTGACTGGTAAGAAATAATATGATGACCGACCTCCAAATAAAAGATTTTATAGCGGTATATGATATACAGCAAAAGTTCATCAAATCTTTCAGATCATTAATGGAGCAAAATACTTGTGCAGATTTAGACATTAGCCATAAGAATATTTCAATAGAGACCATAAACCTCGATTTCGAACTGCTTGATGGGGATTCGATTGCCTTCAAAAGCCAAATGGATCAAGGTGGCAATAAAATAGGCTATTACAGATTGGTTTTCGGCTTGAATGGGGAATTAATAGATGATTTTTTAGTGATTTACTGATATAATTAAACACGCAGATTGCACGGACTTACGCATATTAAATTAACATTCAAGCTTCCTACGCGATGAAACACCCAAAAATTGTTTTTGCCTTTTTTATCCTTTGGCTATTACTTATTTTTATCTGGTATAAAACTGGTAGAAGCCGAAAAACTGAAAATGACAAGCTATTAAAGAACAACATTGAATTTACAGGCATCCTAAAATCTGTAAAGGTGTCACGAAATCATTGTTTTGCAATAATCTTAATTGACAATGTAAAAAGTAATGTTGCATCTTTTAATCCTGACTTAAAAGACCGGTATTTCCCATATGCCATAAAGAATGGCCGGGCAGAAATTTATACTTCAATATGTGAAGGAAAAATTAAAGAAATTGGGAGCGATGTAAAATTAAACTCCAATCAAAGAAAATTAATCCTTGAGATAAGCCATAAACCTTATGAATTTGAAATTTGGATTACCTCAGAAAGACCAGATATCCAATTCATTAAGAAAAACACAATGCTTTGAATAGATTGTACATAAAGCACTTTTAGTTTTTAGCTTCAATAAAAAATAAATATGGATATTCGATTACTGGTACTACGAACTGGAGATACAAAACTTCTAGCCGATTTTTACAATTTACTTGGAATTCAATTTGAATATCACAAACATGGTAATTCACCGTATCATTATTCGGCTACAATTGGGGTAACTGTTCTTGAAATCTATCCATTAACTAAAAACCAAGATAAACCAGACAAAAACTTAAGGTTAGGCTTTGGTATTGAAAACTTTGATCAGGTGATAAAGGTATTAAATACAGCAGGGATTACTTTTACGCAGAAACCAAATGAAACAGATTTTGGTCTTATGACAATAATCATTGATCCCGATGGACGGAAAATAGAATTGTATAAAAACAGTTAATCGCTCCCTTCTCTTCGTTTACTTTGCGGTTAAAAAGCCACGGAAACACAGAAAACACGGAAGCATTAACATTAGCCTGCTGAGCAAGCATGGTTCCTCCTGCACGGGAATGAGGATCGCCTTTAAATTCTGTGCTAATCACCTTAAATCTGCGGGAGAAAGAGATGGTTAGGGTTGCCCGCTGATCACATTGATTTTTCTTTATAAATTGTCAGTCTGAGCGTAGTCGAAGACCATCCAACTTTGCATCCTCTGCGCTTTCTCTCTGTGATCTTTGCAGTTAAAAAGCCACGGAAACACAGAAAACACGGAAGCATTAAGATTAGCCTCGCTGAACAAGCGTGGTTCCCGTCTGCGTGAGTGAGGATCACTTTAAGCGCTGCGCTAATCACCTTAAATCTGCGGGAGAAAGAGATGGTTAGGGTTGCCCGCTGATCACACGGATTTACGCAGACAAAAAATTTCTTTACGCGCCACACATCCAAAGGCTTCGGTTCGCAACACGTATAAAACCATTGCTTTGTGTCTTTGCCTTCGTGGTCGCCTCTTTAATTTAATGCCGCACTCTGCGCTTTCTCTCTGTGATCTTTGCAGTTAAAAAGCCACGGAAACACAGAAAACACGGAAGCATTAAGATTAGCC
>NZ_JBWKYI010000026.1:0-28296 GCF_059423705.1 Pedobacter sp. GW460-11-11-14-TSB4 | reverse complement strand
TAGCCTCACTGAACAAGCGTGGTTCCCGCCTGCATGTGAATGAGGATCACTTTAAACTCTGCGCTAATCACCTTAAATCTGCGGGAGAAAAAGGCGGTAAGGTTGCCCGCTGATCACACTGATTTACGCAGACAATCCCTCCTTATGCCTAATGCACCTTCTTTTTGCGGTTAAACACATTACTCCGTTAATTGCTGTTTAATGCCTTCAGTAAGTTTTTTCACTTTCATATAACCTGCCAAAGAATTGTTCCGTTTATCGAAGTCGATTACTAACCAGCCCTTTTTGGCTTTAAGGTTAAACTTATCGCTGCCATTTAAATTCACGAACAGATCGATATTCTGATCTAACGGAAGTTCATTATTCAAGGCACTATCCAGGTATTTTTCCAGCTTACCGGTTTTATGCTCGGCATACTTTGCTTCAAATTTAAAATCGGTATTGTTATCCATTGTGCTTAGCGATAAATGTCCACCACTGTTACGACATCCATAACCTAAGCCGGTCAATAAAATTGCGATACTATAGATTATATTTTTCATGTTTTGTTGGTTAATTGGTTAACTGTTTAAATTGGTTAATCGGGGATTTAACACATACCCCGAAGGGGACTGGGTTTTTCGCCCAGACTTCGGTCTCCCGACTCCGGACCTCCGACTCCAGACTGAGGACTCTAGACTTAGGACTAAAAACCTAACCTCCCGCCCTTCCTTTAATATCATCTGCCGCCGTTTTCCGGTCCTGGTTTGATTTTAAATTCTGGTTACCAAAACTATAACTGATATTGAATGATACCCTTCTGCTGATGTAATTATTCTGCACCCTTAAATTCACATTCTGGTAATCGAGTGTTCCTTTCCAGTAGTTGGTTTGGAAGATATCATCAACATTTAGCTTCAGCTTTAAAGCTTTGTTTAAGAAACTTTTCTGCATCCCTATATTTAAAGCATACTGATAAATAGTGGTTCGTTCTAAGCCCCTAACTTTAGGTGAGTTTAACCAGAAATTGGTTTCTAATGCCCAGTTATTTCCTAAAATAATCGAATTAACAGTATTGAAGTTGTAAAACACTTTACTTAAAGCAAATGGGGCGCCTTCTAAATTATCATCGTTAAATTTATTATAGGAAACCCTAAAATTGTTCTGCAAATTCCACCATTTGGCAATGGTTACTGGAACAGATAACCCGGCCGAATAGTATTGCCCGCTGCCAATATTGCCTTGCCCTACGGTAACTATCCTGGTGCTATCGTTTTGTGCGGTTTTACTATCTAAAATTAAATCTTTTGTTTTAGCATAACTCAATGAAAAAAACAATCCGCTTTTGTAATTGTAACTCACCTCAAAATTATTGGTAAACTGGGGTTTTAAGTATGGGTTTCCCTGTGCTATGGTATAAGGATCCATATAAAAATTAAATGGGTTTAACTGCTGGTAATTTGGCCGATCTATCCTTCGGCCATAAGTGTAACGCAGATTACTGCTTTCAGAAATTTTCTGGTTCACAAAAACCGTTGGGAATAACGATAAATAATGTTGTTTTACCGATGTATTATTGGTTACCGATGTTCCGGTTGATTGTGTAAACTCTGCCCGTAAGCCAGCCTGAACCTGCCACTTACCCAAATCTTTCGATAAATTTGCATAGGCCGCATTTACGTTTTCTTTGTAAATAAAATTATTGCTCTGCCCTACAACATTTTGCCATTCGTTATTAACCAGCGCTGAGGAAAGAAAATCGTTATTGGTTTTAACATAAGCACTCTTCAGCCCTGTTTCAAGCTTTGTAGTTTTTGATATTGGCCAGGTAAAATCTGTTTTTGCTGCATAAATATCAATAGCGGTTTTACTATTATTTCTAATCACTGTATTTTTAAAAACAGCACCCTTATCATCGTAAAAATTGGTGTTAAAATTTTCCAGTCCTGAGTAATCAAAGCCAGAGTAATCGGCATCAAAGTTTAAACTTGCACCCTCCTTTTTAAATTCATGCCTGATATTAAAGTTTGCGCTATAGTTTTTGTTTGGGGTATTTGCATCAGAATATTGGATCAGCGAATTATTGCCGGCAACTCCATCCTTAATTTCGTTTATAAAGGTTTGGGAGAAATTATCCAATTTACGTGTACTGGTACTGCCATCAAACATCACACCTATTGTTGTTTTTTCAGTTGCATAATAATCTGCACCTAATTTTGCAGCCAACCGCGATCCAGTATATATTTTCTGGAAATTCTGGTTAAACATACTCTGTAAGCCATTCGCATAGGTGCTCCGCTCTAAAAATAAATTCGAAAAATTATTATTTTTTGACGCATTTGCATTGGTAAAAAAATTCCACTTTTCTACCCTGTGATTTAAATTGAAGTTAAGTTCCGATCCGTAAATATTGGTGGGTAAATTAGCCCTTATTGCATTGCGATAGGTTGACGAGACATTTCCATTAGTACCAAATGCTTTGTTCTTTTTTAATTTGATGTTGATGATACCTGCATTGCCGGCAGCATCGTATTTAGCCGATGGGTTAGTAATAATTTCGATGGTAGCAATCTGACTGCTGCTTAAGCCATTTAAATAAACCGTTAAATCAGCACTCGATAAAAAGTTGTTCTTCCCATCAATCATCACCATAACACCCGATTTATTGTTCAGTAAAATCTGGTCATTTTGGCGGTCGATCTGCACGCCGGGTGCCTTCTCCAAAATTTCGAGCGCCGTGCCACCGGTTGCAATAATGCTGTTTTCTACATTCAATACCATTTTATCAATCTGATGTTCAATAAAAGGTTTCTTGCCCTGCACACTCACTTCTTTTAATTGTTTGCTTAAATTTTCGATCGTGATGGCAGGTAATTTCAAATCTTCGTTAAGCGAAAAATGGCTGGTCTTTTTACTTTTAAAACCGACGATAGAAACCGATAACACATATTCACCGCTTTTTAGCTGATCAATTGCAAACTCGCCTTCAATATTGGTCGATACGCTTTTAACCACGGTGGTATCAGGATAATTTAGCACCCGAACAACCGCAAACGATACCGGAACAGTCTTTTCATCAACAATTTTCCCCGTAAGTTTATTTAATTTTTGGGCAAAAGAAGTCCCACATGCAATAAAGCATGCCAGCAGCGTAAATAATGTTTTCATGTTTTTCTTTTAGGCGTTATGTTTTTAGTGTTGAGATAAATCCGTCATTGCGAGGCACGAAGCAATCCTACAACTATGGGTTTGTAATTATTGAATAGCTAAAAGTGAGCTATTGCATTAAGATTGCTTCGTGCCTCGCAATGACGAACCAGCCTAGGCCCCCTCGAAATGACGCAACAATTATTCAGGCGTTATACCCAACTCTTCTTTAACTTCTTTAATTCGGTTTGATACGGAATCCTGGTAAAGGGTATCATTAGGTTTATCTTGACGCAAATGGTCTAAATCACGTAGCTCCTGCTCTAACTTTTCCTTTTTTAACGCCTCTTCTTTTAATTTCGCCACGCATTTCAAACCATCATCAGTCATAATCCATATGCTGGAATCGTTGTGATCATTTTCGCTGTCGTTACATTCCCAAGTCCAGTAATTATTAACATAGCGGTAAGCATCCTGCTTTAAAATTAATTTTGTACCCACCGGAATTTCAAGATTTAACCTTACTTCCTGGTTTCTCCAAATGGTTCCCTTTCTCAATTGAAACCGCGGACTAAAAATCAGTTCAGCATCTTTCACAACATAATTGTAGCTAATGTTCTGCGCATTTTGCAAGGCACTTTGAAAAGTTTTACCCTGCGATTCGTACTTCTGTGTTAAACGGGTAACACCAGTTTCACTCTTGTTAATATCAATGCGGATATGGTTCGGTGAAACAAAAGGTCCGTCTTCAAAATCATCAACTACAATCTGATGGCGATTATTCGCATCAATATGGTAAGCCACGCTATCTTCTTTGCTGAAATATTTACTTTTATCGATATTGATGGTATATACCGGATAAGCTTTCAGGTCGGTTGTTTGCGTTAACTCCGCATGTTGCTTAAATTCTGATGATATTTTAGCCGCCTGATAACCTGTAATGGCTACACCCGCCAGCCAGATAATTAACAGCGCAAAAGAAAGTGTTTTGTTAATGGCCTGTTTGTTAAAAGCTACCCTGATCGAGAATAACACCAGGGCTAAAACCGGTACAAAGCAAACAATAAATGCACCAAATAAAATTGCCCCCCTATTGCCTTCATTAATAATAGAGAAGGGAAAATATTCATAAATACTGGCATCCCAAAATCCCTGAAAAGCGGCCGTACCTATAATTAAAGTAATTAAAAAGAGTACACCAAACACAACGATGAAACCCGCAATGATCTTAAAAATCACTTTTCCGGTACCCGAAATAAACCGGCCAAGCCACTCGAAAAACTCTCCGATAAAATTCCCTAAACGGGCAAATATAGGCTGGGCATGTTTATTTACTTCACCTAAACGCTCCTTAACGGCTTGTAATTCTTCATCCAGGTTTTTCTGAAATCCCTGAAGATTCGCAGGTTCACCTTTCATTTCCATTCTTTCGATACGCGATTTAGCCTTTGGCATAATGATCCAAAGGATGGCATACACCAATAGTCCAAATCCACCTGCTATGCTGATCAGCAATGTTGCCAGTCTAATCCACTTAGGATCGGCGTTTACATAATGCGCAATACCTGCACAAACCCCTGCTACCACGCGGTCGTCCATATCGCGGTACAATTTTTTCTCTACATACTGGTGCTGGTAACCGCTGTTCATTACAGGTTCCTCTTCACCTTCTTCTACGGTATCAAAATCCTGCACCTTACCCATTTGCGCAATCACCGAATTTACGTTGGTCGAATCTACCACTTGTTTTTTCTGCTCTTCTAATTGCTCGGTTAACAGTTCCGCAATCCGGTTTTCAATATCCGTTACAATTTCAAGGTCATCTGCATGGTTGGCAAAATATTGTTTTACTTCGTTCAGGTAGGCCTTTAAGAGTTCGTAAGCACTTTCTTCAATATGAATAATCGTGTTCCCTATATTGATGATGATGGTCTTTTCCATTTCCTTTTTAATATTTATGAATTGGCTCCTTTTTGTGAAATACCTACAGCATAAGCCAGCTCCTGCCAGGTTTGATCTAATTGTGATAAAATACCCCGGCCATCTTCGGTTAAGGTATAATATTTACGCGGTGGGCCTGAGGTAGATTCTACCCAGTTGTAGCTTAACAAACCGTTGTTTTTAAGCCTGGTTAATAATGGATATAATGTACCCTCAACCACCAATAGCTTTGCCGTCCTTAATTCGGCAATAATATCCGAAGCATATATTTCGCCCCGGGAGATGATTGATAAAACACAGTACTCCAGAATTCCCTTCCGCATTTGTGTTTGCGTATTTTCTGCTATCATATAACAAAGATATATGTTTTATATACTACCATGCAATACATAGTACTAAAATAAATCAAATTAAATTCACAAATAACTGATTATCAGCATAATAATTTTAAATTAAATTTTGTGTTTCGGAAATAATTCTGTAAAAGTTGAAAATTTTTAATACTTTTTAGAAAAGCAAGGTCCTGTAATCCTTCGGTTTTTGTAGTCCTGCTATCACCTATAGTCCCGATTTAGATAGGCTTTTAAATATAAAATATTCGATAAAATCGGGAGCTATTTGGTTCTATCAGGTTTAAGGTGGATAGGGCTATTGTTACGATTAATGATTTTTGAGATAATGCCAGAACAGCCCCCTGTAAATAAACCCGACAGAGCGGGTAGGCCGCAGCCCGATTTTTCATCGGGAGAGGACTACAAGCGATGGCGGGACTACAGCTCCCATGAAAAGCGGCACGCAAATTTTCCAAAAGAAGAAATTCATTCTAACTGCTTTAGCGTTCCAAAGTCTGCCCGTATACCTACCCTTTTAAACCTCGTAGGCCACACACGAATAATATATATAAATACTATAGAATTAATATATTTTAATAATTTTGCAGCGTCTTAACTTATTTTCATGAAAAAATCTATTGCCAGCATAGTTGCTGAGGCAAACGAGAGTGGCGAAGGAAGCCTAAAAAGAACCTTAGGCCCCATTAACCTTATTTTAATTGGCGTAGGTTTAACGCTTGGTGCAGGTTTATTTTCGATTACAGGTTTGGCCGCGGCCAACCACTCTGGGCCAGCAGTTACACTATCTTTTGTTATTGCAGCATTGGGCTGTGGTTTTGCAGCTTTATGTTATGCTGAATTTGCATCCATGATTCCGGTTGCGGGTAGTGCCTATACCTATTCTTATGCCACCATGGGCGAGCTTTTCGCCTGGATTATAGGCTGGGATCTGGTGTTGGAATATTCTGTGGGTTGTGCTACCGTAGCCATCAGCTGGTCGCAGTATTTAACCAAATTTTTGGCCAGCCTGCATATTTATCTCCCTCCGCAGTTAACCTTATCTCCTTTCGAAACCGCTAAACTGGCCGATGGTTCTACCGTTAATGGCATCATTAACATCCCCGCAGCATTGGTGGTGGTATTAATGACAGCCATATTAATCCGCGGTACCAAAGGCTCGGCCATTGTAAACGGGATAATTGTGTTTCTTAAAGTTGGCGTGGTATTGGTTTTCATCGCATTGGGCTGGCAATATATCGATCCGGCCAACTACCATCCCTACATCCCCGAAAATACCGGGACCTTTGGTCAGTTTGGCTGGAGCGGCGTTTTACGTGGCGCTGGTTTAGTCTTTTTCGTATTTATAGGTTTCGATGCTGTTGCCGCTTCGGCGCAGGAAACGAAGAACCCTGCCCGCGATTTACCTATCGGTATCATTGGATCGTTGCTGGTTTGCACGGTTTTATTCGGTTTATTTGGGCACGTGATGACTGGCCTGGCCAATTATAAAGAATTTGCCAACAGCGGTGCCCCTGTAGCCATTGCCATCGAAAAAACACCTTATGCATGGTTAAGTCAGGCGATTATTCTGGCCATTTTGATCGGTTATACTTCGGTAATCTTGATCGATTTAATGGCGCAATCGCGGATGTTCTATTCCATTAGTAAGGATGGCTTATTGCCAAAAATGTTTTCTGATGTTCATGCAAAATTTAAAACACCTTACAAATCGAACATTATCCTTTGTGTATTTATTGGACTTTTTGCAGCATTTGTCCCCATGAATGTAGTAGGCGAAATGACTAGCATTGGTACCTTACTGGCATTTTTAATGGTTTGTGTGGGCATCCTGATCTTAAGAAAAACAAATCCTGAAGCTAAACGCCCATTTAAAGTTCCATTTGTACCCTTAATTCCCATTTTAGGCATTTTAACCTGTATTGCCATGATGGTATTTTTACCCTGGGAAACCTGGCTGAGGCTGGCGGTTTGGTTAATTATTGGCTTAGCCATTTACTTCTGGTACGGCAAAAAGAATAGCAAACTAAAAGCCCAGGAAGAGCAGACAAAACTATAGGTAATAAACTCATTACTATACATCTGGCACGATTAAGCTGTTTCATTTTCTATACAGCTTAATCGGCTATTTATTCGCCTTATGGGATTGATAAACGTATAAATATCAGTTGAATAACAAAAAAATATAAGTTATTAACAATTCCACATTTTTCTTAATTTTTGGCTTGGGATTTGTCTTAAGGAAATTAACCCTATTAAACTCATCCCTATGCTTATTAAATTAGACACATCCGTTTTCAGGCTTTCGAGGCATAAAGCAGAAACCGTAAAAAAAAGCGTTACACCACTCACAAGAGCGCAATGGATTACTGCCGATAGAATTGTGATCGCAGCGATATTTATTGCCACCATTGTTGGTGCAATTTTATTTTAATTTCCGATGATTGATCAAAAATCTTCAGAAATCATTTCCTTATTCATCACCACTGCGGCCATTGTTCCTGCAGCTGTAATGATAGATAGCGACCTAAACAGGGTTGCACAATCTCCTGCGGCATAAACGCCTTTGGCCGTGCTTTGCTGTTGCTCATCGACTTTTATTGTTTTTAAATCTGTGAGTTCAAATCCGAGCTGCTCGTTGAAATTGAAATGTTGTTCCACATCGGGTTTTATGTATATCGCTTTCAAAGTCAATTTCTCACCGTTTTTAAAAACAACCTCTTCAAGATAGCCATTATTGTGCAGCAGTTCAACAACTTCATCTTCTATGATGGTCATTGATTTAGCTTTTAATTTTTCAGTCTGCTCGGCGCTTAGCTGCGATTTACCGTTAGTTAATATCGTTAAATCTTTATTCCAATGGTTCAGGGTTTTGGCCATCTCAAATGCATGTTCGCCATTCATTAACAGCCCTATTTTTTCACCCTTCACCTCGTAGCCGTGGCAATAAGGGCAATGTATAGCAGAAATGGCCCAACACTCGGACAAACCTTTAATGTTAGGTAGTACATCTTTTAAACCTGTAGCCAATAATATTTTCCGTGCCGTAAAATTTTCACCCTTCGCTATCTCAACGCTAAAACCTCCATCTATTTTCCTGGCCGAAATAACTTTCCCTTCTAAAAATCTGAATGTTGGGTATTTCAGCACTTCTGTCTTCGCAGCTTTAGCAATATCAGCAGGTTTATCACCATCGTGCGTTAAAAAATTATGCGAATGCGGGGTTTGCCTGTTACACGATTTGCCCGCATCGATGACCAAAACATTTCTCGTGGCCCTGCCCAAAGTTAAAGCAGCAGATAAGCCTGCATAGCTTCCGCCAATAATGATTACATCAAAATCCATATCTAAATCTTTTATTACAAAGATCCAAAACGAATACACAAATGCAACATTATTGCATTAAATTAATGTCATTTTATTTTCTGAAGATGGTTGCCTTGATAAAACCGCCATAATAGAGTCGTTCTTCCACAATCAGATAACTGGCTTTGAAAAAATATGGATTCATATTGATAAGCTCATCCGCTTCTACAATACCTAACAATCTAAAAAAGCTGTACATGGATTTGAGCAGCAGCCATTTCCACCAGTTTCCATTGATTTTGTTGAATGAAAAATCGACCAGAAACCATAATCCCTCTTTCTTTAAATAGTCATGTAACTGCCTGAATACTTTTACAGCCCGTTGCTCCGCAAAATTATCAAATAAAAAAGGTGTTAAAATTACATCAAATAAGACATCAGTTTTAAAATCCTCGATACCAAGGTTTACGAATGTGACCTGATTGTCTTTATAGTTTCGTTTTTGAGAAAGCGCAATCATTTTGGCAGATATTTCTACGTAAACAATCTTTAACCCGTTGGTGTAAACCTTCGCCAGTTCCTCCAAAATCCACCCGGTACCACCGCCTACAATTAATACATGGCTATTCTCCTGAATATATTGAAGTTGATTGATCTGCGAATTCACCTGCGATTTAAAAAACACCAAACGACTTAAAGTATCGTAATGGTTTGCTAATTTATCGTAGTTGTTGTTCATTGGTTAACTGTTTAATTGTTGAAATTGGTTAATTGACATAACACCGATTAACCCCTTAACCGATTTAAACCATTAACCCCTATCGTACAAACTGCATTCCGATTATTCCGCATATCGCTTTAAACAAAATGAGTCCATCAATTACCATCAAATAATAAAGAATATTTTTTCTTCTGTGCATGGAATAGGCCACGTAAATCGTGAGGATAAAAGGCAGCACATTAAATAAAACCTGCGGCAATCCGAAACCTTTGTAACGCGCAAATATGCCCAAAGAAATTAAGCCAATAATCAGCAATGGAATCAGGATACTGAAAATTGTTCTGCGCAGACCGTAACGCACTACAAATGTTCTTAAATGTTTATTGGCATCGGTTGGGTAATCTTTAATGTCAAAAATGATTGCATTTACCGTGCAAAACATCCAATTTTTAATAAATAACCAGGTCCAAAGTACAGAATCATGGTAACCAACCCCTGTTTCAATTTTAAGCATAATTAACGGCAATACATTGGCACAGCAGGCCCACACAAAACCGATTACAAAAGCTTTTAACCAGCCAGTATTACGCAGGTTAAATTGGAGAAAAGATCTGGGCAACAAACCATAGTATAATCCTCCTGCGGTGATGATGATCAATATGGCCACCCAATAACTAAATGGCAAAGCCAGGATATGCTGAAAGTTTTGGTAGAGCAGGTTGATGGCCAGCAGCATGCAAATAATAAAAAGCACAGCCTGACTCCAGTTGATAAACCGCTTATGCTTGAAATACCACTGATTGCGGGGATTGGTTGTAGATGGTTTGGTAGAAACCTTATTGTAAGCGTAGGTATAATAGATAGTTGGTGCCAGAAAAAGCAACAGGTAGTAATTTAATGAATTAAGCGGCAGCCTTAATTGGAAGGTTGCTTCGAGCGTGAGCGCAACAGCCAGAATGCCCACGAAGTAGTTTCCATAAAAAATGAACCTGATAATTTTACCGAACATTTGCCACTGTTTATCGGCAGGCAATTTCGGATATATAATTGAATAAGGTAAATAATTATAAAGATTAATAAAGCACAAAGCAGTATACATCAACCTACTTTGTGCTTAAGGTATTTATTGGAAGCTATGGAAGCGTGGTTAAGTTAACCGTTGGCGCTGTACCTGTAGCTGTTCTGGTAAATGACTGGTTCGGCGTAACGTAATTGGCAAAAAACCCACCATTTCGCAAATAAAATTTACCGCCCGATACACCACCTGCAAAATCCATCCTTTGTTGATTGGTACCTGTGGCATCAACTGTAAAATTGGCTGTAGTAATCTCTGTCCAGGTACCAGCAGTATTGCGGATCCATTGGTTATTGTAATCGGCTCTTCTGCCCAGATAACCGTTTTTATCATTAAAGTTTTCTAAGAAAGAATATAATCCTGTTAAATAGCTATTGGTATTTGGTTTTTTCCATGAAGCCATGAACGACCAGGTACCTAGTTCTGGTGCATAAAACCACGAAGAATAAATGGTATTTCCCAATCCATCTGGCTTGGCCTGTGTTAAAAACTTATAGGTATTTCCAGCAACCCAATTATAAATCAGGTAAGACTGCCCGCCTTCACCCTCTCCTGTAAAATTAGTCGCCACAACATTAGTGCCTTTTCTGGTCCAGGTTGTGGTTCCACCAGTAGGGTTCCATACCGAAAAAAGCATCCTGCGTTCTGTTGCCGAGTTAACCTGCATTCCGAAATAGCCACCACTAAAACCATTGGCCATGTAATAACTTCCAATTTTATCTTCTCCGGTTGGAACAGTAATTTCACTATAAAACCACTCTGTATTGGCCGGCGTTGAAAAACCCAGGTGAACTGAAGGGCCTCTTCTAGACCAATAATAATTAGCAGGATCGTTCGCATAATACACATTCGATGCCACGGCTGCTCCACTGATCACAAGATCTGAAACATCAGCAAAATACGAACCTGTTTTACTTACGCCCTGAAACTGAACAGTTACATAACCGGGAGTAGTAATGTTTACTGTACCAACGGTATAAGTGGTATTTGCTGTACCTGTTGCCGTTACATTAAACGGCGTTCCATTTATGGTAATTTTTAAAACACTTGTACCACTCGGTACTGATGCTTTTACGGCTACCGTTAATGCACCTGTATTTCCGATCCTGAAATAAGAGCTAAAAATACTGTTGGCATTCGTCCAGTTTGCCAGTTTTGTTGAAGTTACCGTTTCTACTCCTCCAGATGCCAATGTGGTTACATAAGCATTTCCCCCCATCGAAACCGTTAATGATGTACCGCCTAGCGACTGGGTACCTACAAGACCAAGCTTTTCATTTTGATTTAAAGATGCATCATCTGCACCCGCTAAATTTTCCTGCTTTTTGCAAGAACTGGTAAATAATACAAACCCTAATATTGCCAGGCTTGAAATTGATTTGATAGACTTTTTCATTGATTTGGTTGAGATTTATGGTTAGTAATGATGTATCAAACAGGGACTTATAGCAGCGGCTTGCTTTCTCTAATTTAATGTAGCAATTGAGCATTTCAACCATAATCTTCGACAAAACATTACGCAAACGTTTGTGTTTAAAGCACTTACATTCCCCGTAAAATCAACTAAATAACTGAAGTAAAGAAGTATTAATACTACAAGTAGCGCATAACCTGAATCGGGTTATTCTGCAGGGTTGTTAGCCTGATTTAAACGGTTCAATAAGTCGAATTAAAACATGAATTACGTTCCGCTTGAACTTATAATCAATCGTTTGTGTGGAGAAAAATATACTTGGGAAGAATTGATTTTCTGCTATCTTGAAATCAATAAAAAACACCAGCAATAATGATATCGGTTGCAACAGTACTTGCAATCAGCCAACTAGAAAAAAAATAATATGGAAGAACAAAAAGACAACTTAACTTCAGCTGCTGATACCACACCAAAGGTGACAGGTATTGGCGGCATTTTCTTTTTTTCCGATAATCCGCAGGAAACGAAAGATTGGTATGCTAAAAATTTAGGATTTGAAATGAGTGCCTGGGGTACCACGAGTTTTGAGTCCAGAAGTCTCAATAATCCTGAGGAGATCGAATCACTTCAATGGAGCCCTTTCAAAAAAGGAGATGAATATTTTTCGCCGTCTAAAAAGGATTTCATGATTAACTATCGCGTACAGCATATTGAAGGCCTTGTTGAGAAACTTAAAGAAAACGGCGTAACCATACTTGATGAGATTACCACTTACGATTATGGGAAATTTATCCATATTATGGATGGAGAAGGCAATAAGATTGAGTTATGGGAGCCTAGCTAAATCTCTAGTTGACATCATTCTCGCTTATGCGGTAACCATGTAATGCTCAATGAAGCTAATCTTAAAACAAAAAAAGTCCTTCAGTAAAACTGAAGGACTTAAGTGGGAAATGAGGGGTTCGAACCCCCGACCCCCTCGGTGTAAACGAGGTGCTCTGAACCAGCTGAGCTAATTTCCCTTTTTATATTTTCAAACTTAATGCCCCATCCTCCGTTTGGGAATGCAAATATAGCGCTATAAAACTGTTCTGCAAATCTTTTTTTCTTTTTTTTCAACTTAACAAAGTTTCGAGGATTTTATGCGATTGTACCACCCCGAACGACGCTGTATGTAAGGTATAGAAAACCAATATCTTATCTAACAAAAAACGCCGCTGTGCATTGCTCATTTTTATTTCAGAAATTTTTTCGAGCGGTGTATGAAAAAGGGAAATAAATCCAAGGGCATCTTCCAACTGGAGGTAATTGGAGTGAATAGGTAACCTGGAAGTAAATTCACCTTCCTGTAAATCGAAATAAATCTGGTCGTTTCTTCTTTTCTCGTTGGGCGAAAAACCTAAAAAACGGGTGAGTTTTAACAAAAATGACAAGTGGAAATTGGGATTAATCTCTTCAATTTCATCAAACCAGGCAATCGAATTAAAAATATAATCGAATAAACTCTCATCGGCCGATTGTTGCCTGATGCTTTTATACAATACCTCATTTAAAAAAATAACGATACTTGTTTTAATCATATCGTAAGGAATGCTTTTAAAAACCGGTGTTTGCCGAACTTCCGATACCCTTTGAATATTGGTATTTGTTTTATGATAAACCACCATATCCAGCAAATGGAGCGATTGCAGCATGTTCATTTTAATCTTTGCTTTTGGTTTTTTAACACCATTAATGAGGTAAGACTGCATGCCAAATTTATCGGTAAGCACCTGCACCACCACACTACTTTCGCTGTAGTTTGTCGTCTTTAAAACAATGCCTCTAACTTTGTGCAACATGCGATTAAAACAATTTTTTCAAAAGTATGTTATTTGTGCAAATTTAATTGTGCAAAAAGTAATCACGTTTTACAAATAAGATTAGTTTTGCCGTTATATTATTATTAAAAACTAAGCTACACATGTGGGTTAAGCTATCGAGATTTATTCTTCAGAACCGTATCGCAATCATCGTATTTTTCGTATTAGGAACAATTTTTATGGCTTATCAGGCCAAAAATGTAAAACTCTCCTACACCGGGAGCAAAATCCTGCCTGTTACCGATAGCGCATTCGTAAAATATAATGCTTTTAAAAAGACCTTCGGCGAAGACGGAAGTGTGATGGTGGTAGGTATACAATCGCCTGATATTTTTAAAAAAGAAGTGTACAACCAATGGGTTCAGCTTTCTAACGATATCCAGAAATTAAAAGGTATTAAGCAGGTTTTATCATCAGGAAGGATTTTTCAACTGGAAAAGGATACGGTGAACCAAAAATTTGTTTTAAAGCCGCTACCTGGTGGTTTGATTAAAACCGATGCCGAGATGGATTCGATCAAGAATACCATTTATAGCAATCCTTTTTTCGAAGGACTGGTTTACAACCGTCAGAATGCAACTTTAATGGCCATCACTTTCGACACGAAAATATTAAACACTGCCGAACGTAATCCTATCTTAAAAGAAATTGAGGCTAAGGCAAAAGCTTTTCAAACAGCAACAAAAATTCAGGTGCATATTTCAGGCCTGCCTTATATTCGCACCGCGGTAAGTAAACTGGTCAGTAACGAATTTGTACTGTTTTTAGGTTTATCGATCCTGGTTTCTGCACTAATTTTATTGTTTTTCTTCAAGAAATTCTACGCGGTGTTCTTCCCTATTTTAGTAGTGGTGATGGGTGTAATCTGGAGTATCGGCACATTGGTGTTATTTGGTTTTGAACTGACCATTTTAACAGGGCTAATTCCACCGCTTATTGTAATTATTGGTATCCCTAACAGTATTTTATTGTTGAATAAATACCAAAATGAACTTAGAAAAGACGGCGATAAACAGCGTGCCTTAAGCGTAACCATAGAAAGAATTGCCATTACCACGCTAATTGCGAATATTACTGCAGCTATCGGATTTGGCGTGTTGTACTTTACCGGAAGTGAACTTTTGATGCAATTTGGCAGCGTGGCCTCCATTAATGTAATGGTTACCTGGTTAATGTGTTTATGTTTAATCCCGATTATCTTTAGCTACTTACCAGCACCAAAACTTAAAGCACAAACACATGTTGAGGAAGGATTTTTACACAAGTTACTGGTTAAAACCGATACGCTTGTTCAACACAAAAGTGGCTTGATTTATATCGGAACAATTATTATCTCCATCATTGCCTTTATTGGGGTAATGAAAATTAATGTGAATGGCTACGTGGTTGATGACCTGCCTAAAAATTCAGAGATTTTAACAGATTTAAAATTCTTTGAGAAAAATTTTGAAGGCATTTTACCGCTGGAAGTTAGTGTTGATACCAAGAAAAAGAATGGTGTTTTCAATTTAACCAACCTGAAAAGAATGGAGAAACTGGAAAAAATGATTTCTTCCTATCCTGAATTTTCGCGTTCTATTTCGGTAAATATGGGTCTGAAATATGCTACACAGGCCTTCTACAATAATGACTCTACCTTTTTCCGTTTACCGGATAATTTAGAAAAGAATTTTATTCTGGCATACATTGCCAACGGCGGCAAGGGAAATGCAAGTCTGTTAACCAACTTCATCAGCAAGGGAAACCAGAGTACAAGGATCAGTTTTCAAATGGCTGACGTTGGCTCCAAACGTTTGGATGCAATTATGCTCGAGTTAAAACCGCGTATCGATAGTATTTTGCCTCCATCTAAGTTTGATGTAGAACTGACCGGATCGAGCATTATTTTTTCTAAAGGAACCGATTATATGTTAAGGCATTTGGTTGAAAGTATTGCACTTGCCATCGTATTGATTTCTCTTTTAAGGCTTGCCCAATTTAAGAGTTTGGGTATTATGTTTATTTCGCTGTTGCCCAACATTGTTCCTTTAATTATTACCGCGGGGATTATGGGTTATTTTGGAATTTCCCTAAAACCTTCTACCATATTAATTTTCACCATTGCCTTTGGTTTAGCTTCCGATCAGACCATTTATTTCTTAACGCGTTATCAGCAGGAATTAAACCTGACCAATTTCAGCGTACCGAAAGTGATTACCGATACCATTACCGAAACAGGTGTGAGCATGACCCACATTGCTTTAATTTTATTCTTTGGCTTCGGAATTTTTACGGCTTCTACTTTCGGAGGAACGGTAGTACTAGGCTTACTCCTATCCATCACCTTATTGGTCGCCTTAATTTTCAATTTAACTTTATTGCCAGCACTGGTATTGTGGTTAGATAAAAAGAAAGTAAGGAAACTGGTATCTGATGAAGAATCAGCCAGGAATGCAGGTGAGTTTGACCATTAAGCAGTTAGGGGTTGGCAGTATAGATTAAATCCTATAAGATTTTAAAAGCCTTATAGGATTCTTATATTTATAAAAAAATTGCCATGAAATATTTCGACAAATTTCATCCCGACAATTTTTACCATATCTATAATCACGCTGTAGGAGATGAGAATCTTTTTAGAAAGCATGATAATTTTATCTTTTTCTTAAGTAGATATGATAAATACATATCTCCTATCGCTAAAACATTTAGCTACTGTTTAATGCCTAATCATTTTCATGTATTAATACAGGTGAGGGATGAAAAGGCAATCAGACTGCTGTCAAAAAATGATGATGGTGAATTTGATTTCCATAAATTTATTATGCAACAACTCAGCAATTTTTTAAATAGTTATGCCAAAGCATTCAACAAACAACATAATAGAAAAGGCGCTTTATTTTTAGACTTCACGCGAAGAAAAGAAATCAAGGATGAATTTTATTTCTCTAGGTTAATTAAGTACATACACCAAAACCCAGTGCATCATGGCTTTTGCAAATCAGCATCGGAATGGGATTATTCTTCTTACAACACAATAATTTCGATCAATAAAAATTCAAAACTTGAGCGAAATGCTGTTTTTGATTGGTTCGGCGGAATTGAAGAGTTTATAGCCTTTCATCAAAAAGAGGGGTTCATAGATTTAGACCTATAAGGTTTTAAAAACCTTATAGGTCTTTTCAAGGCTATTTTTATAAAATGACCAACCCTACATTCCACCCCAACCAACCGGTATATCTCGAATTGTTAAAAGAGAAATCTTGATGTTTTTCCTGCAATAAACCAAATCCACCGATCCTGGTGTTTTGTTTAGTGTAATAAATATTAACCGATGGACCGCCTTGTATGGCCAGCCATTTATTTAACCAGATGTTTATCGGCAGCTCAAATTTATTCAGCAGGTTGAGGTAATCCCAACTGCCTTGATATACATACTGAGAACTTATTTCAGGATTTAGGGAAACACTTCCAAACAATCTGATTTCCTTGCCAAAACCCAAGCCGCCGGTATATGCTTTTTCAGAAGATTTTTTGTTCATACCAAAGATCAGCATATTGTATAAACGATTACTTCCACCTTTATATGCCACATTATAAGTTGTACTTTCATTGGTGCTGAAACTAAATTTATGATAACCTTTTAATGCAACATTGATGAGTCCGATTGAATAGCCGTCATTTTCATTCGAAACATTTAGTATCCCAAGTTGAATGCCTTTTAAGTTTTTGGCATAATTAATCGCTCCAACCTGAAATCCGCTCGCAGTTTGTGAAGTAAAATTGGCGAGTACAGCAAGATTTAATCCACTGGTTTCATGGTTGATATTGGCAATACCGCCAATCTGTATCCCACTGGTTCTACCGTTCACAATGTTCCCGCCAACTCCTATTTGCACACCTTTTGTCTCTTTGTCAACCAGGTTAAAAGCACCAACCTGTATACCTTTTAAAGTATCGCCTATTACATTAATACCAGCAGAAAACTGTGCGCCATTAAAATTGTTTTTAATCGAGTTGCCAATGCCACCAACTTGAACCCCTCTAAAGTTTTTGCCAATACGATTAAATCCAGTTGCAACTTGTAGCGCTTCGGCACCGCCCTTTACATCGTTAAATAAACCTGCAATCTGAACACCCTTAACGTTTCCACCAACTAAATTAAATGCTCCTCCAAACTGAAAATACCGTACATTACTTTTATTAATATTAAAAATAAAACCAATTTCACCTCCATCTACTCCTGCGCTATAAGCCCCTATAACATTAAGCGAAAATTTGTTCACCACCTGCCCACTCAACGAACCATGAGAGTTTAAACCCGGAATAATTGAAAATTGAAAGGGAGCCTTTGAAATAAAACCACCGATATTAATCGACTGGATTTTTTGTTGCGCCGTAACCAGTGTATTCCCCAGCCAGGTTTTTTCTACATCATCTAAATTTCCGCTGATAAATCTTTCTGCTGGATTCTCCTTTCTATTGGTAATGTTCACCTCTGCCAGGAAATGGGTAACTGTAGATTTATAGTTCTCCTTGCTTACGGTTAATGATATGGGTTGCGTGATATTTTTTAACCGCATGGAAAAATAACCATTTCCATCCGATATTTCGGAAACCAACAGGTTTCGTTCATAAATACTGGCGTCTTGAATAGGTTTATTGGTCCGTTTGTCTACTATCTGGCCTGTAATGGTATAAAGCTCGGGGCTACCCACTGATTCATTCACCAATAAAAGCAATTCGAGCGGTGCATACCTGATAATTACAAAATTACCCGATTGACGATATTCGAACCTATGGTTTAATATTTTATCCAGTGTTTCGGCAATATTCAGGTTATTTTCGTGGATACTAATCAAGCTGTCAACCGGCAATATATTGCTGTTATAAGAAAACCTAAAACCGCCTTTCTTTTCTATCATCGCCAATACAGAACTTAATTTTTGTTGATCGATATTGAGACTGATGTTTCTGGATAAATTCGACTGGGCACGTACTAATGAACAGAAAATAAAGAGAAAAAGAACAGTAATTTTGAGCGTACGCATTGGTTCTTATTTAAGTTTGATCACATCCTGCCCATACTCTACCCTTATTTTAAAAGTTTCAGCGATTACATTCAGGATTTCTTTAAGCGATTCGTTTTTAAAGGTTGTGCTGATTGGGAGTGCCTTTAATGCGGGATTTACGATAACAATATTGGATTTAAATTTTTCATTAAGCACTTCGACTAGATCGCGAAGCGGTGTTCCATCGCAAACCAGTTCGTTTGTATAATAGTAATTGTACAACTTGCCCTGATTTTCTCCCTTTGATAAATGGCCTTGATTTTGACTCACTTCTACTTTTTCGCCGGCAGTTAAACGCACACTATCATTTCGGTTGTTTACCTTAACGATCCCACTTTCTACAATTACCACAACGGCTGCCCCATCACTTTTCACATTAAATGCCGTGCCTACAACTGTGACCAGCACATCATTAACACTAATAATAAATGGTTTCGACTTATTGGCGCTGACTTTAAAAAAGGCTTCACCCTTTAGTTTAACATTACGGGTTTTATTAAAAAATCCCCCTACAAAAGAAAGTTCAGATTGTTTATTCAGGATTGCTGTAGAACCATCAGGAAGTGTTTGTGTTAAAGTGCTTTCGCCGCTATTTACATTTATTTTATGGCCAATTAAATTATTGTAAAAGAATAAACCCGCACTCAAAACAATTGCGACAATGGCTACCCAACGTAAAACGAATTTATAGCTGAACGTTTTTTTCTCACGCTGTAAACGGATATTCAACCTTTCTAAAGCCTGGTGTTCATCAATTTCGGGATCAATCTGCAGTTTACTTTTCTCCAGTATTGTCCTGAAATCTTCTAATTGTTTAAGGTGATCAGGATTTGATGCCGCCCATGCTTCAACCTGCTCACTTTCGGGCACAGTAGCCTCTCCAAGCAAGTATTTTGCCAGCAAATCATCGTTAATATGTGTATAGTTTTTATCCATAAGCTTATTTCAATAAAATAAAAATGAGGATCAGGAAATCGACCACCCTAAGGCGTAAAATTTTTAGCGCCTTTCCCATCTGGTTTTCTACCGTTTTGATCGAAATATTTAGTGCATCGGCAATTTCCTGATATTTCATCTGGTCGAACCTGCTCAACTGAAACACATTTCTGCATTTTTCGGGCAGCTCGTTTATTGCCGAATGGATATTCTTTTCCAGTTCTGTTGCCATGATCTCTGTATTTAAATTCCCTGTATCGTTTTTCACTGCATCGGCATAATGAATGTTAAAATTCGATCTCACTTTTTGATGTTTCAGGTAATTCAGACTTTCGTTGTGTACTGAACGATAGAGAAATGATTTCAAAAACCCATCTGTTTTAAGTTGCTCTCTTTTTGTCCAGATGCGTACAAACACATTCTGAACAATTTCTTCGGCATCATCTTTTTCTTTAATTATGGTAAAAGCATAGGCATGCAAACTCTTGAAATGTTTTAAAAACACTTCGTCGAAAGCCTGCTTATTGCCGCTTTTAATTAATCCGATCAGATGGGTATCGTTACTTTCCATAAAGCTAAATCTGCAAAGTTTTAAAAACCTCACAGATTCGGTTTAAAATCTAAGTTGTTAAAATCGATTTCAATTTACGCCTAATTATAATTTCTTTTAAAAAGCCTGGCATAATTTTATCCAACATCATTAAAAAGCGGTTGGCAAAACCTGGTATGATTTCTTTCTTCCCTTTCAACATCCCATCTATTGCTGTTTTGGCAACATAATCGGCCTCTAAAATAGTGGCTTTTGCAAAACCTTTCAGCTCATTGTTCATCACCAATAATTCTGGTTTAGTGTTTATGCCGCCCGGACTAAGTAAACTGATATGCACATTTGTACCGCTCAATTCGAGTTGCAAACAACGGGTAAAATAACCGATAAAAGATTTGGTTGCGCCGTACACCTGCTTTTTCGGAACAATAAAATGCCCTCCTAAACTGCCCACATTTAAAATATAGCTGGCCCTACTTTTATCAATATGATTTAAAAATAACCGTGTAAGTAACACCGTATTGGTAATGTTAAGGTCGATCTGTGTTCTATAAAAATCGACATTTTTATCTTCAAACCAACTCCAGTTCCCTAAACCCGCATTATTGATCAAAACATTAACCTCGATTTTATGCGCTTTTAGCTTCTCAAATATTTCGCTGGCGGAAGTACTTTTGGTTAAATCTATTTCAATACAGCATACCTTGCTGTTAAAGTTTACTCGAAGGTAATTCGCTAAATGTTCCAATCCACTATTCGGCAGCGAAACCAACACCAAACCTAGCCCGCGTTTGGCCGATTCGATGGCAAAAGATTTACCCAAACCTTCACTTGCACCCGTAATCAATACTGTTAAATGTTTCATTTTATATCCGTTTATAGCGGTTATCTTTTTATTTTATATATCGTCCTCGTTTGTAACGAGGACGTACGTGAATGTCGATTGCATCGACTTTCGAGCCTTAGCACTATATTACAAATGTGAACCTCAATCGTCCTCGTTGCAAACGAGGACGATGGTTTAATTAATTACTTTGAAAATGGTTCACAGTTTTCCATAGTCCTACAGCAAAAGGTGTTATCCTATAATTCAGTTCGGCAATGGCTTTATTGCTCGAATATTGCTGGTTGCATTTCAACCTATCGGCAAACTCAGGCAGGAAAAACGGGCTAAGATTAAAAAGCCGCGATTTTAAAGATTCCAGCACACTGTAAGCTTTAATGATATTCACCGGAATTTTATACAGACTTCTTTTTTTGCCCGTGATTTGTCTTAAGGTACTGAAGAACCCGTTAAATGACACGTCAACGCCACCCAAAATATACCGTTCACCATTCCTGCCATGCTGCATGGCTGCAATATGCCCATCTACTACGTCATCTACAAAAGCATAGTTGGCAATTGCTTTTCCATCGCCTGGAATAAAATGCCAGGTACCCTTTAGATAACCAGTGACCATTTTACTCACCGTATTGCTATCGGTAATCGGCCCATCGCCATATACCCTTGATGGGTTTACAATCACCACTTCCAGCCCTTTTTTTACAAATTCCTTAACTTCTAATTCAGCCAGGTATTTTGTGCGTTCGTAACTGATCGGAAAGCCAACAGCCCTTGGGTCGTTCTCCGAAACCGGCAAATTTAATGTCGGTCCCCATACGCCGCAGGTTGAAGTATGCACAACCTTTTCTACACCCAGTTTTAATGCGCAATTGAGTACATTTCTAGTCCCGGTTACATTAACATCATAAAAATCCTGTTCGTTCCTGCACCACATTTTGGCCATCGCAGCAGTATGGTAAACCTGGTAACAATCTTTCATGGCATTTTCTAAACTTTCAGGATCTAACACATCACCTCTAACAAACTGAATATTGCGGTGCCGGATAAGAAAGGGATGATTCACATCTCTACAGAGGGCCACTACATCGTAACCCATCTCTGCCAATGCAAAACTTAATTTCCGGCCGATAAAGCCTGATGCCCCTGTAACCAAAACCCTCAGGTATTTATTTGCTACTGTTTCCATGTTAAACCCTTTCCATCCTAATGGTGTACAATGAATGATTTACCACAACCAGTTTACATATTCCATTTTCGAAGTGGTAATCATTATAATTTCCATCGGGAAGATTAATCCTGTACTGATGTGCCCCACTTTTTTGAATGGGGATAAAACATTGAAAATTATCAGAATATATTTCGGGAATATTTACGGGCTCTTTGATGTATAAAAGCATCATATTATAACTGATTGGCTGGTTTATCGTGCTGATTTTATCACCTGTTCTGAGCTGATAAACATTATTGATCCAGCTTGTTTTCTTAGCCTCTTTGGCATTACCATTTACTACTCTGTTTACATTTGAAGTGAGCAACTTTCCATTTTTAAAATGCGCTACATCTTCCGTTTCTACATCGATTTTAAAAACGAAACGGGTTTGTACTTTCGAAGTTATTTTTAGATAAACATTATCACCCTCATCTTTTTGCTGTAAATACAGCTGACCAATTACTTCACCATTGCGCTTGATATTAAATTTGCTTTGCTGTGCAAACGCCGATGAAAACGAACAGATGAGAAAAAGTAGCGAAGCAACGCTTTTCGGATTGATCGGACTTTTGGATGAGAAGGTTTTGTAGGTTTTTGGAGCAAGATATTTCTTGCAGAGCCAAATAATTAATGCAGGAATCATAGTATCTCTATTTGTTAATTTAGAGCTAATACAACTCATAAGAGATTTACCCCTACGTGGATTTTTATTTTTTTATTGCCTTGGGTTTAAACCCAAGGCAATAAGGGTGAGGTTTTATTCAGTTGCAGGTTTTTTCTCCTCCTCATCTACCGGAACCTCAACCGTTGGGTCGGTAATGATTTCGGCATTGCCATCGTTATCTTTTTTGGCAAATAAAATTGGATATAACAGCCACAACGCACCAATAATGATGAGTACGCCCGCCAACATTTGAAAATAGATACTTCCTTTTACTTCGTAAGCATCTAAAATTTTATAGGCGACAAAAGAAAGTACGCCAGCGATGAGTACGAAAACGGCCTTCTGCAATTTTAAGAGCTTGATCATGGGTTCTTTCTTTTTAGTGTTACAATATGGATTAAAACAAAAATAAGCCCAATTAGTTCGAGCAAGCCACAGAAATAAAAAGCATAAAGTACAAAATCCCGGTCTGACGGATTTATTACCGCAACAATTGGCAAGGCAATTACGGCAACAATCATCAGTGTAAGCCCGATATTAAATAATTTCACGTTAAAAGTATTTACATCAAAACTACCAAAATTCAGTCAATTCTGTTAACTTTGCAACCTTAATTTTTTGAGGTACTTGATTGATGTATAGCGAATTTAAACAATTGGAACTTGCCAAAATAGGGCAAGAAATACTGGATTTTTGGAAAAAGGAAAATATCTTTGAAAAAAGTATTTCTTCCCGCCCTAAATCTAATCCGTTTACTTTTTACGAAGGACCACCGTCTGCCAATGGCATGCCGGGAATCCACCACGTAATGGCGCGTGCAATTAAGGATATTTTTTGCCGCTATAAAACTTTAAAGGGCTACCAGGTTAAACGTAAAGGTGGTTGGGATACGCATGGTCTTCCGATTGAGCTTGCTGTTGAGAAAAAACTGGGTATTACCAAAGAAGATATCGGCAAGAAAATCAGTGTTGATGAATATAATGCGGCCTGCCGTACTGAAGTGATGCGCTATACGGATGTTTGGAACGACCTTACCGAGAAAATGGGTTATTGGGTTGATCTGGAAAATCCTTACATCACTTACGAAAACGAATACATCGAAACGCTGTGGTGGATCTTAAAACAACTTTACGACAAAGGATTTTTATATAAAGGTTATACGGTTCAACCCTATTCTCCTGCTGCAGGAACAGGTTTAAGCTCGCACGAGTTAAACCAGCCGGGCACCTATAAAGATGTAAGCGATACCACGATTGTTGCGCAGTTTAAAGCCATTAATGAAACTTTACCTGATGCCTTAAAAATATTTGGTACAGTTCACTTTTTAGCCTGGACAACTACCCCCTGGACTTTGCCAAGTAATACGGCATTAACCGTAGGACCAAAAATAGATTACGTATTGGTTAAAACTTTTAATCAATATACTTTTGAGCCGATCCAGGTTATTTTAGCCAAAGCACTTGTAGGCAAACAGTTTGCAGGCAAATACTTTTTAGCGGAAAGTGACGAAGATTTAAACAATTTTAAAGCGGAAGACAAGAAAATCCCTTATACCATTTTAGGGGAGTTTGTTGGTGCAGACCTGGTTGGCATTAAGTATGAACAATTATTACCTTATGCGCTTCCTTACCAAAATCCGGAAAATGCCTTTAGGGTAATATCGGGAGACTTTGTAACTACCGAAGATGGTACAGGTATCGTACACACTGCGCCAACATTTGGTGCCGATGATGCAAGAGTCGCCAAATTGGCTACACCAGAAGTACCACCAATGCTGGTTTTGGATGATAAAGGGAATGCAGTTCCTTTGGTTGATTTACAGGGGAAATTTATCGCTTCTTTAGGTGGTAATTATGGTGGCAAATACGTTAAAAACGAATATTATAAAGATGGCGAAGCACCAGATAAATCTGTTGATGTTGAATTGGCCATCCAGTTAAAAGAAGAGAACAAGGCCTTTAAGGTTGAAAAATACGTACACACCTATCCACATTGCTGGAGAACAGACAAACCGGTTTTATATTATCCGTTAGACAGCTGGTTTATCAAAACTACTGCGGTTAAAAATAAAATGGTGGAATTGAATAAAACCATCAACTGGAAACCTGAATCGACAGGAATAGGCCGTTTTGGCAACTGGTTAGAGAACCTGGTGGATTGGAATTTATCGCGTTCACGTTATTGGGGAACTCCATTACCGATCTGGCGTACTGCCGATGGAACGGAAGAAAAATGTATCGGCTCTATCGCTGACCTGAATGCAGAGATTGCAAAATCGATCGAAGCGGGGTTTATGCCTGCAGGTTTCGAATTGAAAGATATGCATCGCCCTTATGTTGATGACGTGATTTTAACTTCATCAAAAGGTGAAAAAATGACCCGCGAAACCGATCTGATTGATGTTTGGTTCGATAGCGGTGCCATGCCTTATGCACAATGGCACTTCCCTTTTGAGAATAAAGAGGAGTTTGAAAATGCTTATGCTGCCGATTTTATTGCAGAGGGTGTTGATCAGACCCGTGGCTGGTTCTTTACCCTGCACGCTATTGCCGTAATGCTTAGCGAGGCCAGTGATGAAATTAAAGCCGTAAATGCTAAAGTGGGCAACCCTGGTGTAGCTTTTAAAAACGTCGTTTCGAACGGATTGGTATTGGATAAAAACGGCAACAAAATGTCTAAACGTTTAGGCAATGCAGTTGATCCTTTCAGCACCATCGAAACTTACAGTGCCGACGCTACCCGTTGGTACATGATCAGCAATGCATCGCCATGGGATAACCTTAAATTTAGTTTAGAGGGCTTAGATGAGGTGCGCCGTAAATTCTTCGGAACACTTTACAACACTTATGCTTTCTTTGCCCTATATGCAAATATCGATAAATTTGAGATCGACAAAAATAATTTAAGCAAAGTTGAAGACAGAACGGAATTAGACCGCTGGATTTTATCGTTGTTGCAGAATTTAATCAGCGAAGTTGATGAAAGCTACAATACTTATGAGCCAACTAAAGCTACACGTGCCATCCAAACCTTTGTTGATGAGCATTTGAGTAACTGGTACATCAGGTTAAGTCGTCGCCGTTTCTGGAAAGGCGAAATGACTGATGATAAACGTGCCGCTTACGAAACACTTTATACCTGTTTAGAAACCTTGGCGCAGTTGATGAGTCCGGTTGCACCATTCTTTGCCGATTGGTTGTACAGAAACTTAACCGTAACGGATGCTTATGCAGAAGAATCGGTTCACTTAACCTTGTGGAAAGAAGCTGATCAAAGTTTAATCGACAATGCACTAAACGAAAGAATGGTTTATGCCCAGGATATCTCTTCAATGGTTTTATCGTTGCGTAAAAAATCGAGCATTAATGTACGTCAGCCTTTAGAAAAAATCTTAATCCCTTCTTTAAATCGCGATTTCGAACAAAAAATCTCAAAGGTTGCCGATTATATCCTTTCTGAAACGAATGTAAAACATATCGAATTCATTACCGATACACATGGCATCGTAAAGAAAAAACTGAAGCCTAACTTTAAATCGTTGGGTAAAAAAGTGGGCAAGGATATGAGTATTGTGAAAGAAGCTTTAGAGAACATGAATCAGGATGATATCCAGCGTTTAGAACTTGATGGTTACATTAACGTTTTCGGCAGCAACAACATTCAGCATGCGATCGATTTAAATGATGATGTAGAAGTTTTTGCTGAAGATATTCCGGGATGGCAGGTAACCAACCTGGGTAACTTAACCGTGGCTTTGGATGTTACCATCTCTGAAGAGTTAAAGCAAGAAGGGATTTCGCGCGAACTGGTTAACCGCATCCAAAATTTACGAAAAGAATTAAACTTTGAGGTAACCGATAGGATTAAAGTTTCGTTACAAAATGATAACTTGGTGGCCAGCGCAGTTGCTAAAAACAAGGATTACATTTGCGCGGAAATATTAGCCGACGAATTTGAATTAACAGATACTGTAAATAATGCAAACAAAATCGTTATCGACGATGTTGAGTTAAGCATTTCAGTAACTAAAATATAAATCCATATATTAGAAAATTAGAAAACGAACATGGAAAACAGCAACAAAACACGCTACTCAGACAGTGAATTACAAGAATTTAAAGAATTAATTCAAGATAAATTACGCATGGCTAAAGAGGAACTTAACTCTTTAACCACTTCTTTGAGTAATCCAAACGCAAACGGAACAGAAGATACTTCAGGTGCTTACAAAACATTAGAAGACGGTTCTGCAACAATGGAAAAAGAGCAGATCAATCAATTGGCTGCCCGTCAGAAAAAATTTATTGATAACCTGGAGAATGCATTGGTGCGTATCGAGAACAAAACTTATGGTATTTGCCGCGAAACCGGAAAATTAATCCAAAAAGAACGTTTACGTGCGGTACCGCATGCAACATTAAGCATGGAAGCTAAATTAAAGCAGAGTTAATGAAAGGCTATACCAAACCTCTAATTGTTATCTTTTTAGTTTTACTGGCCGACCAGGCACTTAAAATCTGGGTCAAAACCCATATGCAGATTGGCGATGAAATTCTGTTTTTTGGAAAATCTGGCCTGCATTTCACAGAAAACCCTGGAATGGCATTTGGAATGGAATTTGGCGGTGAGTTTGGTAAGCTGGCATTGTCCTTATTTAGAATTATCGCCGTCGGTGGAATTGGTTATGGCTTACATTATCTGATCAAGAAAAAGTACCACAGGGGATTAATACTAAACGTATCGCTGATTTTTGTTGGCGCATTGGGAAATATTATCGATTGTGTATTTTATGGTGCAATCTTCGATAAAGGGATGACTTATAATGCCTCATTTAATGATTATACCCGATATGATGGTCTTGCCAAATTCTCCTCAAAAGGTTATGCTTCCTTTCTTCATGGAAATGTAGTAGATATGTTCTATTTTCCATTGGCGCAGGGGCATTTCCCTAGCTGGATTCCGATTTGGGGAGGCGAGGAATTTATTTTCTTCAGACCTGTTTTTAACCTCGCAGATGCAGCCATTTCAATCGGAGTGATCCTGATCCTCATCTTTCAGAAAAACTACTTTAAAGAAGATGTAAAAGATGAAGTGAGCATTAACAGTGAGATTGTAGAAGATTAATGAGTAACTCGTCCTGCTGAACCTGATTCAGCATCTTAAAACATTGAAATAATGTCTAGTCCTTGAAAAAGTTGACTATTTATTTTACTAAATTATAAAAATAAAAGAACCATTAAAATCTATTTTGA